>DASSBQ010000114.1:0-8760 GCA_035698625.1 Nitrospiraceae bacterium | reverse complement strand
TCATTCAGACGTTTTCCGGGCTGGAGCAGTTTTACGGATCAGGCACTGCGAAACTCGGTTTGGACGCCGGGATTACTCTCGGACCACTTGGCGAAGGCGGTACGACGGGTCTCGATATCGTGTCCTTTTCCTGGTCCAAGGGCTTGTTCGGGGGAATGTCGGTGGAAGGACTCGCGATCACGGCGGTAGGGAGCGACAATGAAGCGTACTACGGCGCTCCTGTAAAACCCGAAGAGATTCTCTCGAACAGCTCTCTGACGAACCCAGGCGCGGAAGCGCTACGGAAAACGGTGGAACGCCTCGTGCACCGTATTCCGTGACCCTGCTTCAACAACAACCTGTCAATCGTGACAGTTCCATTACTAATCCGATTTGAATATCTCTGGATCTCGGAAACCAGAACGTCCACCTGGGAGGAAATATATGACTGCAAGAGGCGGCCGGCAAGCTTGTCAAGTAGCCTTGTGAGCCACTGCGACAGTGCATTCTTTACATCTTGTCGCGCTACTTGAGACCGAGCAGCACTTTACGGAGGCATTGATACGCGATGGTCGGACTATCAGACTGCTACGATAATGCAATGCAGGTCATCTCGGTTCACCGAACCATTGACCTGTTGAGATGGGCACCCTTGCTTCTATTGAGCCTCGTGATCTGGGTCAGTAGCGGCTGTTCCGTGAATCCGGTCAGCGGCCTACCGGAAGTCACATTAGTCACTACCGAACAGGAAAAGAAGCTCGGCGCCGACGAGGCGGCGAAGGTTGAACAGCAGATGGGTCTGCTCGACGATGCGGCGCTGGTCCCCTATATGGGGAGTGTCGGGCAGCGGCTTGCCGAGCAATCCCCCCGTCGCGACGTCGTGTATCATTTTCATATCGTCGATATGGTCGAGCCGAACGCATTCGCGCTTCCTGGCGGCTATGTGTATGTCACCCGCGGCTTGCTCGCGCTGGTCAATTCAGAGGATGAACTGGCCGGCGTCGTCGGGCACGAAATCGGCCATGTCGCTGCACGGCACAGCGTGCAGAAGATTTCCCGTCAAGGGCCGTTCGCAGTCGTCACTGGACTGGTGGCGGGCGTGACCGGTTTGGTCAGTCCCCTGGTCGGCAGCATCGTCGGCGGCATAGGGGACTTTGCACAGAGCCTGGTGTTTTCGCCGTACAGCCGATCTCAAGAGAACGAGGCGGATGAAGTCGGCCAAGAGATGGCGGCCAAAGCCGGATGGGATCCAGCCGGCCTGCCGGAGTTTCTCAGCACTCTAGGGCGGGAAGAGTTACTCGTGCACGACGGACCGCGGCGACCCAGTTTCTTCGATTCGCACCCTGCCACGCCGGATCGTGTCGCGAAGACGTCAAAGCACGCGAAACGACTTCAGCGAACCGCCCGCGAGCCGATCAGCGCCTCCCACGACGCCTTTGTCGAGCGACTCGACGGCTTGGTTGTCGGCCAACGGGCTGCGAACGGCATCTTCGAAGGGCAGACCTTTCGGCACCCCGGCTTCAATGTCTTCATGGAATTTCCCGAAAAGTGGCAGCTCGAGAATACACCGCAGCAGGTGGCCGCCGCGGCGCCTGACGGAGAGGCGATAATCGTGCTGCGCCAGGTGGCGCAAGGGAATGATCCGATGGAAGGCGCTCGGGTTCTGGAGAAGGAGAGCAAATCGTCTGTCGTCGAGAAGACCACACGAATGACGATTGGAAACCTTTCCGCAGCTCGGACCCAAATAGATGCCGACTCCAAAGTCAGCCTTGATCTCACCTGGGTCGCTCACTCCGGCATGATCTACCAGATCGCCGGTCTGGCTCCGAAAAAGCGCTTCGATAGTCTTCGCCCAAAGTTCCAGACCGCTGCTCAAAGTTTCCGGCCCCTGACTGCTGACGAGCGCGCCGGGATTCGCGAGAAGCGCATCCGTCTAGTCAAAGCGCGGGAAGGCGAGATGTTGCGCACGCTGGTCAGCCGTTCAAACTCTGCGTGGAAAGCCGAACAGGTCGCGGTGGCAAACGGGTTAGTTGACACTGAGCGATTGAAGGAAGGTCAGCTCATCAAGGTCGTCACACTGGAACCCTATGTCGCCAAGACGAGGTAAAATGGAAACCTCGCGCGTGCACCCCGCTTGAGAAAGGCGACTTCCTATATCTAAGGCTGGTTCGCGCTAAGCATTGCACCATCCGGACGGTTCGTGATCGCCACGTTGATTGCCGAGCGCTTCATCATTGGGCGTCGGTGGGCGTTGCAGCTCATCGATCCCGTGGATGTTCAGGAGGCTTTCTGTGGAACTGATCGTTCGATATAGGGTGTGGAATCAAAACAACGAGGTCTATGCGCAATCGGTGAGAGTGTAGCGGAATACGTCAAAAAACTTGCTTGCCGTCAGCCAGTTGATCCACAACGCTACGAAAGAATCCATCCATCAGTTTCTTGCCGGCGTCTCTGGAAGCGAATGCCTTGAACTAGGCCGTATGGCCCGGCTTGGCTGGCGAAGCCCCGTCAGTATATCGCCGGGATAAAAGTCCTTCCCGCCAAGGTCGCCTGGTCGTCGTACTTGTGCTTCTTCGACCGCTTCGGCAGTTTCACCTTCTTAGGTGGCAGCTTCTTGTAGGGGACGAGCTGCAGTAGGTGCGTAAGGCAGTTGAGACGGGCGCGCTTCTTGTCATCGGAACGCACAATATACCATGGCGCATGCTTTGTATCCGTGGCTTCGAGCATCATGTCCCGTGCGCTCGAGTACTCGTACCACTTCTCACGCGACGGCAGATCCATCGGACTCAGCTTCCACTGGCGCAACGGATCCTGGATGCGAGCCTCGAAGCGCCGTTCCTGCTCCTCGTTGCTCACCTCAAGCCAGTACTTGATCAGCATGATTCCGCCGTCCACGATGTATTTCTCGAATACCGGACAGAGCTCCAGGAACCGTTGGCGCTGTTCCTTGGTGCAGAACCCCATGACGTATTCGACGCCGGCTCGGTTGTACCAGCTACGGTCAAAGATGACGATTTCGCCGGCCGCCGGGAAGTGCTGAAGATACCGCTGGACATACATTTGCGTTTTCTCGCGGTCGGAGGGCGCCGGTAATGCGACGACGCGGAACACCCGCGGACTGACGCGTTCAGTAATGGCGCGAATCGTGCCCCCCTTCCCGGCCCCGTCGCGCCCCTCGAATACCATGATGATACGGAGCCCCTTGTGTTTCACCCAGTCCTGCAAGATACACAGCTCGGCTTGGAGCCGACGCAGTTGCTTCTCGTAGTCCTTGCGTTTCAACTTGGGCCCGGGATCTTTTTTGGACGGCATTTTTGACATGGCTTCCTCGGCGGTTGGCTCGGCGGCGCGGCGACGGTGTCACGCGACCGTGCAATGTTCACATTCAAGATGTCGGCCGCGTACTCGGCGATCGTGCGGTTGCTTGAAAACTCACCGGAGTCCGCGATATTCCGAACGGCTTCTCTTGCCCGCTTCTCCGGGTCGCCATAGAGCATTGGCCGTCTCGTCCGTGGGGCTCGCTGCTTCGATGGACGCCGCTCGCCGTCGCTCGATCTCCCTCTGTCCCCACTGCCAGCCCGTGATCTCTGGCCTCTCATCGCCATGCCCGACACGCACGGCTGATGATTTTGGAAGTTTTCGCGAATGGCTTGACTCAGGTACACTGCCCGCATGCGGGCCGCCTCCGCTACACGCGCAATAGATCACGCCATTTAGCCCCGGGAATCACGGCGCATTCTCGGTCGCCAGCTTTATACGGGGTTGCCGAAACTGAGGGTACTGTCAAAAGTGACAGGCGCAGATAATGACTATGGGAGTGATCATCGGTTCTGCGTCGACTCAAGGTCCGGCAATGGTCTTCTCCACTGCCGCCTGTGTCGATGTGGAGGCGACAGGGCGCGTTCCGCCTCTGAGGGGAGCAGCGGGCAACCAGCCGCCGCCCAGCGCCCTGTAGCTGCACTACCGAGACCAATTGGGCGCGCCTGGTTTTCGCCAGGGCCAATTCCGAATTAAACAGGTTGCGTTGCAGGCATGACGGATCTGAATCACACCGGAGTCCTGAGCAATAGCTTGATGCGCAAACGAATCGAGGGCGCCATCACGCGGGAACTCACCACGAAAGGGTTGAGACATGTCGAGACGGATCAGAATCCTGATCTCTTGGTCCACTATTGGATGGGGATGAAAGATAAACAAATAATCGACACCACGGGACCGCGGGCCACCATAGTGGCAAATTTGGAAGATGCCAGGGAAGGCAATATCGAACTTGGCCATCAAACAAAGGCGTTTGAACAGTACCTCAGACAAAACCCAAGCGGAGATGATATTATCGGCATCGGGCATGCGCTGAGACAAGAGATTCGAGAAGAAGAAACACAAACACCAGAGGAGGACGGAATGCGAACCTTCACTCGCGTAGCCCAAGGCATGGTCTTGATAGCCGTGATGGGGAGTAGCGTTGTTGCTTGCAGTACAGTCGAACGTTCCGGAGCATCGAACCTGGAGCCGATAGCGGTCACTGAGGTCAGCAGTATAGCTGGAACGTGGGAGGGATTATTGGAGCAATCTGCATCCAGACGTGACGATTGGGTGCGCCTCATGGTTCAACAGGATGGAACATATCATTTCGAAGCAGTTCGGACCATTGGAGTGTTCAGTGGCAACGGAAAATTTGAAGTGGAAAATGGCAAACTCATTGCGAGAGGCGAAAGAGGCGCCGTTACCTTCCAGTTGTATCGTCATTCCGACAAGGATACCCGCGTTCTGAAAGGTGAAGCAAGATCCAGCGACGGGATGACATACCGCACAGAATTGACCCCCGCGCGCCGTCATCGTTAGGTCGATGGAAGATGTGGGGAATCGCGCTCGGCCTCACCGATACTACAACCGTGTTAGACACTTTGACATTGCCTGAAAGGTCAAACCTAACTTTTTATAGATCATGAGAGGCGTGATAATCTTCAGACCGTTCTTTGCCGTGCTGGCGATTGGGAGTGTTGACTAATCCTCCAATAGATGCCACTTGTTAACATTATCCGGTAACCATTCAATACAAGGAGGAATCATGGAGGCCACACTTCATCGTCGATTGTTAGCAGCAATGGGGATCATCGTTCTGGGACTCAGCCTGTCCGCCTGTAACACGACCAAAGCGACGGTCGATACGACCGTAAACTTCTTCTCGAGCACGACTCCGGGTGAGTTATTCTCGCAGGACGGTTTGGTGAGACAAGAGCAGAAGATCAATCTGTTTGCCGGTGCCGCATACGAGAACCTCCGCCAAGAATCGGCGGCAGGGGGTGGCGAATATTTGACGTCCCTTGCGGCTCTTTATGGGATACCCGGTGCCAAGCATCAGGAGTTTGTATACCTTCTGCAAAGCCACCATTCCGAACTTTTTGTTTCGGACTTGAATGAAGACCGGACGGCACATTTGAAAATGCTGGAGGCACTCAATCGAACGCTTGTAGCTACCGCGTTGTTGAACCGCTGAGACGTCGTCGCCCCCCGCTCCATGATTGGAGCGGGGGAATCGTCGTCCTTTCACCCAAAGCCGAACTGGACGGTGCGTGCCTTAGATCTGAGAGATGTATCTACCGCGCAGGTTCACCGGGAATTTCCCCACCACAAGACGTCTACGAGACGCATGGGACAACAAAGGAGCATTCGATGCGATGGATGAAGTGTGGAGTCATGGCACTAAGTCTTACCCTGTGTGTGGGATGCGCTTCCCAATCGAAGGACAGCCGGAACACCGGCAGTTCACCGGCGGCGAGCCGACCCAGCGCTGCGGAGGCTAGCCAGGGCGCGCCTACCACGAATACGCAGATTCTCTTGGATAAGATCAAAGCAGATAAGAAGTTGTTGGTGGCAAGCAACATGGACCTGACGGATGCGGAAGCGGAAAAGTTCTGGCCTTTGTACGACGAGTATCAACAAGACCTGGGACAGATCAATCAGCGTCTCGGGCAAACGGTGATGGATTATGCAGATGCTTACAAGAAAGGACACATTCCTGACGAGACGGCGGCCAAGTTGCTCGATGAGGCGTTGGCCGTAGAAGAGTCCGAGGTGAAACTAAAAGAATTTTATGCCCAAAAATTTGAAGCAGTGATGCCGGCGGCAAAGGTTGCCCGCTATCTACAAATCGAAACGAAAATCCGTTCTCTCCTGCGACTCGACTTGGCCGAGAACATTCCATTGGTTCACTGACATCTATCATGTACCTCTTCCTCAGTTTTCTTACTTCTGCCTCACTGCGGCCGGCATTCGGCTGCGCAAGTCGTCGCTAAGCCATGACCCTATCCTCTTCGTTCGTTATTGGTGAAGCGTCCCACCTCAGTGGGACTACGGGGCGCACCTGTCACTTTTGACAGTTTTCCTATGCACAGCAGGCAATAGGATGAACTGAGCTCGCTCGGCGCGCCGGATACATGTCAGGAGAGCAGAGACCGAAAGTGGTCCCGCGTGTTCCGAGGAGGGTGTTGACGTATTGGGTTCGACGTGGCCTTAACGGGTCGATAAGGAGGTGCGTGATGCAGTTCTACTTATGGTGGTGCGCCATGATGCTCGCCGGACTCGTGTTCCTCATGAGCACGCCGGCTCAGGCCGACCAGAGGAAGCCGAACATTCTTGTCATCATGGGTGACGACATCGGCTGGTTTAATCCGAGCATCTACCATCGCGGCATCATGGGTTACCAGACGCCGCACATCGACCGGATCGCCCATGAAGGCGCGATGTTCACGGATTGGTACGGACAGCAGAGCTGCACGGCGGGACGCGCCGCATTCATCACCGGACAGTCACCCATCCGCACAGGCCTCACGAAAGTCGGATTGCCGGGGGCGGACATCGGCCTGCGACCCGAAGACCCGAGCGTCGCGGAAATTCTCAAGCCGCTTGGATATGCCACCGGGCAGTTTGGAAAGAACCACCTTGGTGACAAGGACGAATTCCTGCCGACGAATCATGGGTTCGACGAATTCTTCGGGAATCTGTACCACCTTAACGCCGAGGAAGAGCCGGAGAATCCCGATTACCCGAAGAGTGCTGAATTCCGCAAACGGTTTGGGCCACGCGGCGTGATCCACTCCCATGCCGACGGCAAGATCGAGGACACCGGGCCATTGACACGGAAACGCATGGAAACCGCCGATGAAGAATTCCTCGCCGGCGCCCTCGACTTCATCGACCGCCAGCATAAGGCAGGAAAACCGTTCTTCTGCTACTTCAACAGCACGCGGATGCATGTGAACACTCACCTGAAAAAGGAGAGCGATGGCAAGACGGGCCTTGGGGTCTATCCCGACGGCATGGTCGAGCATGATAGCCATGTGGGTCATCTTCTGAAGAAACTCGATGACCTGAAGATCGCAGATAACACCATCGTCGTCTACACCACCGACAATGGCGCGGAAGTAATGACCTGGCCAGACGGCGGCAGCACGCCGTTTAAAGGCGAGAAGGCCACGAATTGGGAAGGTGGCTTTCGCGTACCCACCGTCATCCGCTGGCCGGGCGTCATCAAGCCTCACACGGTCTATAACGACATGTTCGCTCACGAAGACTTCATCCCGACCTTCGCGGCAGCAGGCGGCGATCCGGCTGTAGTCGAACGGTGCATGAAAGGCTGCCAGTTAGGGAAGAAGTCGTTCAAAGTTCACCTCGACGGTCATAACCTTATGCCGTTCTTCAAGGGTGAAGTGAAAGAGTCGCCACGGAACGAGTTCCTTTACTGGAGCGACGACGGCGACCTGGTCGCCATTCGCGTCAAGCAGTGGAAGGTCGTCTTCAAGGCGCAGGAGCACACCGGCATCGGCGTGTGGAGGCACGAGTTCACCAATCTGCGGACGCCGATGCTGTTCAACCTCCGCGCCGATCCCTTCGAGCGGGGTCCTGAATCGATGGAATACGAACCGTGGTTCTTCGCGCGGGCGTTTGTCGTCGTTCCGGCACAAGCGATTGTCGGGCAGTGGCTCCAGAGCTTCAAGGAGTTCCCGATCCGCCAGAAGCCAGCGAGCTTCAACCTCGACGACGTGATGAGGAAGATGGCACCGAAGAATTAGCGGGTCAGAATTCGACAGCCGGCCTTGTAGCGGGCAGACATATCCGGAGGTGTGCCAGTTGCTGAGGCTGATGGCCCGCGTGGTGATGATAAGTAAATGAGCGGAACATATGACAGTACGAGATGCGACGACTGACCTGCAGCGCGGATTATCGGGCAGCGCGACGTGATCCGGCAGATGCTCGTTGGACTGCTGGCCAACGGACATCTGCTGCTCGAAAGCTTGTCGGGTCTCGCGAAGACGCGGGCGGTGAAAAGCCTCGCCAAGAATTTGGATGCCGCCATGCGCCGCATTCACAATGGAGTAACGGACGCAGAAGCCAGCAATGTTGGGGCAACTATTCACTGCATAGAGAAGGATGTTGAGATCGATCAGCTTCAGTTTCGGCCGAGCAATTTTCTAACGATCTCTTCGTCCTCCGGTGCAGCGGCTAACGTCAGGGCTTTGTCTGTCCGGGATTGGCCCATCGCGTGAGTCCGTTCCCGTTCCCGGTCGCGACGCCTGCGCAGGGTTGGTTTGGGTGCGGCGCGCATGCCCGCCCGGAGGGTCCGATCAAGGAAACGGTTCAGAGTGGTGCCCTCCTGTTCCTTGAGCTTCAGGAGGAGTTCGTCATCGATGCGGACTCTCGTGCGCATGAAGGAATCACAGCAATCGTCACCATCGCGCGAAAAGAGTGGAGGCCGGAATGGAGCGGACATCGGATTCTCTC
>DASSBQ010000113.1:0-19103 GCA_035698625.1 Nitrospiraceae bacterium | reverse complement strand
TGATGGCCGCCATATCCGTAGCCAGGGCAAGAGCGGGCATGGGCGCGCGATCGCGGTGGTAACGGCCGACGAATTCGGCCGCGATGTGCGAGGCGTCCGTTGAACTTCCCCCATTGCCGAACAATAAAACTTTGTATCCATCGCGGACGGCACGGCCGATTATCTGGCCAACCTGGGCAATTTTGGCGGCATGGATGCGGGCGAATTGCCGTTTGATGTCGGCGCTCTCCTCGAAGACTTGAATGATGCGGTCGGACATGAGGCGGATTGTAGGCAAGGAAGGATGGGGTGTCAAACGGCGCCATCACCGATAATGAAGGCCAGACCGCCTTCGCTTAAAGCCAGAGCCATTTTGGTCCGCCGTAAGCCTCATCCCTGCTTGGCTGCGGAACTCGTTCCGTTCTGAGCTTCGCTGGAACGGAACTTCAAACAGTCCTCGCCACCTACCCAGTGCAGGACGCGACGGCTCGGCAACGCCGGAGCACCAAATGGCTCTGATGCGCGCGCCGGCACTCTGCCCTTCCGGTGAAGTTGGCACCGAACTCTCCTGCCGCCTGTCGGCATATTCGACAATGGAAAGAGCAGGAGGCGTGTAGCGGCAAGTTGGGGCCCACCCCTTTCGGCAACGCCGGCCAAGCCTCCCGTCCGGCCTTCGGGACTATTCATTTTTTCTGGCAGGACGTGCCGGTTCAGCAACGCCGGAGCACAAAATGGCATGCTGAGCCGAATAAAAGCCCCTATTCGGCTCATATTCTGTGCTGCATTGAGCCGAATATGTCTTATAATCGGCTCATGCCGTACAACTGGCAGCAAAAAGATTGGCCTGAATTCCGGTATCACTTGTCAGGCCTCGACGAGGCTCTGCTGGCTTTTGCTGAGAAAACCGGGCGAGTGGATGGCCTGCTTAAGGGGTTGCCGGCGGATGTCCAGGTGGAAGCATTCATCGATATGATGGTCGCGGAAGCGGTGAAAACCTCGGCCATCGAAGGTGAGTATCTTAGCCGTAAGGACGTCATGTCCTCGATCCGCAGGAATCTTGGCATCGGCGCTGCGGTGAAGAGCGGCGGCGACAGGCGCGCCGAAGGGGCGGCCGCGCTGATGGTGGATGTGTCCAACAGCTTTGCGGCTCCGCTTTCTGAAGAAAAGCTGTTCAAATGGCATCGCATGATCATGGCCGACAGCGGCGGTGTCAGAAGCGGGCAATGGCGGACTCACGCCGAACCGATGCAGGTGGTTTCCGGCCCAGTGGGCAAGGATAGGGTGCATTTCGAAGCGCCTCCTTCATCGAGGGTTTCGGGAGAGATGAAGCAATTCATTGCATGGTTCAATGAAACCGGACCGGGTGGCAAGAGGGAATTGAGGAAGCCGGTCGTGAGATCGGCTATCGCCCATCTTTATTTCGAATCCATACATCCGTTCGAAGATGGCAATGGTCGGATAGGTCGGGCAATTTCCGAAAAAGCCCTCTCGCAAGGACTGGGTCGGCCTGTATTGTTGAGCCTCTCGCGCACGATCGAGGCGAACAAAAAACAATATTATGCGGCGTTACAGGCGGGCCAGCAATCAAACGAGATCACGTCCTGGGTAAGTTGGTTTGTGCACACAGCGCTGGAGGCCCAGATCCAGGCGGAAGAGCAGATCGATTTCACGCTAAAAAAGACAAAGCTCTTTGACCGCTTCCGCGATCGGCTGAACGAACGTCAGCTGCGGATGCTGCGGCGAATGTTGGAAGAAGGTCCAAAGGGCTTTGAAGGCGGGATGAGCGCCCAAAAATATATGTCCATTACGGGTGCGTCCAAGGCCACGGCGACCCGGGATCTCCAGGACCTTGCGGAACAGGAAGTGCTCGTTCCTTCCGGCGGCGGCCGCAGCACGCGCTATAAGGTTAATTTGTAGACGCGCCTGTGGCCTGCATCTCCGATTCAGATTCAATGTGGGAGCCGCGTGACCGTGTCTTTTCCATAACCGTTTTCGCAGAACGCTGCCTAGCGGCCGGACAGGAGGCTTTGCCGCGGAAGACACCTTCGGGGTTACCCAGCTAGCCGTTGCAAGCGTCGAAGCCTATAAACTCGGCTGCCCTCGAACAATATAGGCTCCGCCCTTGCTCAAAAGCAGCAAGGGGCCTGCAACGGCAAGTTGGGCCCCACCCCCTTCGATGATGGGCGGCAAAGCCTCCCATCCGGCCTCGGACTACGGTAACCTATTGTCAGAGAGAGATAGTTCAGTCGAAGAGGGAGATGAGTTGCTTTTCTGGCACTTCTGGAACTTCGTCGTCAAACGGCAAAAGATTGTCCAGATTCCGTCTATCAAACCTAAAGCGACTGCCTTCCAAATATCCTTCATTCAATTCAATTGCCATCCATTTTCTGGATTCGCGCTCACAAGCTTCCCTAGTCGTATTGCTTCCAGCAAAAGGGTCGAATACTAAATCCGAGGGATCTGTTAAGAAGCGAACAAAGAAAAGTGGTATCTGAATTGGAAATCTGGCTGGATGAGGCTTTGTTCCAGCTTTCTTGCACGCCTCCATATAATAACCATTGCTGTCATTATTTCCGAAGGACAATAAATTGGACGGGATTGCTCCTCCATTGTCGCGAAATTTGTTCGTGATCGTATGCCCTGATGGACGCTCTTTGGGACGATAGCCTCGGCTGAGTAGGCGTTTCATGTCGGGGCTATATTCGTTCAAAACCTTCTGATTATTGGCTTTGGGATGGGGCGTTTTGGATAGCCACCAAATACAATTTACCGAATCTTTTACGCGGATCTTACGAACTGTGACCCATTCCGCAGGTGAAGGTAGCTTCGCGGGATTGTACCAATAGAATTCTTGAGCGAGGTAGAAATGTGCTTCTTTGCACAATGAAAGAAGTAACTCAAAGTGATAGAGCGACCGAGTCGGTTTCCCTTGCTGCCAACACCCCCCTAAATCGATCACGAGACTTCCATCTGGCCGCAAAATCCTCAAAAATTCCTTCGCAAATTCCATGAACCATGAGACATATTCCGCCTGTGATTTATTGCCGTACTCCTTTTTGAAATGAAGTGCGTATGGAGGAGAAGTAAGTATTAAGTTGACCGTTTCAGAGGGCATCTTACGCATTATCGCGAGTGAATCTCCGAGGTAGGCATGCCCGAGATGAGTACTATAAATGGGTGTGAAAGGTAATTTCATTGAAGTTCAGCTTTAGAAGGCACGTTATTGAGGCGCTCCTTTATAGCTGCTTCCAAAGAGGAATGCCAGGGGGGCTCTGCTATGAATGGCACGGGTTGCATTATCTTTAAACATTCAATTTCACTTGGTCGAACTTCCAATCTAGAGGTGGAAATAAAGAGGTATTCCCAACGCTTGGTATGATTGAAGAGACAAGCGGCAAGGATATCGAACTCATTTCGGCGATATCCGCGCGTGTTTGTGCCATCCTTTGAGTTGCGTGTCTTTTGTAGCTCTATCCTATAACGAGGAGGGGAGTGAAATAGTTGACCGCTTCGTATGTTCTTGCATTCGATTTTCAAATGATGGCCGCCCGTGCACTCGTCGATTATTGCCCGGAATCCATTCTGAATGGCTGAGAGAATATCAGCTGCATCTGCGTTCAGCGCGTGCTCAAGTGGATGGCTACGCATTGCTCGTGTCCTTTGGAAATAAAGCGCGTACTTCGACGCCGAGGGCGCGAGCAATATCCGTGATAACCGTCAGAGTGACGTTACGTTCACCTCGCTCAATACCGCCAATATAGGTCCAATGACGGTCTGCACGCTCAGCAAGTTGTTCTTGCGTCCAGCCTTTTCTCAAGCGCAACTGTCGGACGCGAACACCAAAGCGCTGTTGAGGGGATTTCATGCCGGAAGAAAAGCAGAAGAAAAGCTTATCAGTCTAGAGACTATGAGTAGTGTTTGGTAAGTCCGGCGGCGGTTGGAGAGAGGTAAGAAAGGGCAGCGCCTGTGTAGCCAAGTCACCATTCTCCTAACGAGAAGTCACTTGGCCGGCGGAGCCGGCGGACGTTTGGCGATCATGTTCATAGCCAGGGCCAGCATGGAGCCGACGTCGGCAACATTAGCCGGCAAGACCAGCGTATTGCTGCTCTTGGCCAGTTCGCCGAATTTGCCGATGTACTGTTCCGCGACACGCAACTGCACCGCTTCATAGCCGCCCGGGATCTGCGTGGACTCGGCGACTTTCCGGAGACCTTCGGCCGTGGCGGTCGCGATGGCCGTGATGGCTGCCGCCGCTCCTTCCGCCTCGTTGATCTGTTGTTGCTTCTTGGCTTCCGAAGCCTTGATCACCTGTTGTTTCTCGCCTTCGGCCTGATTGATCGCCGCATCCCGCTCGCCTTCCGAGGTCAGGATGACGGCCCGTTTCTCGCGCTCCGCGCGCATCTGCTTTTCCATCGCATTGAGCACGTCTTTCGGCGGCGTGATGTTCTTGATCTCATAGCGCAAAACCTTGATGCCCCAGGGTTCGGAGGCTTTGTCGAGTTCGTTGACGACCTGGGTGTTGATATTGGTCCGTTCTTCAAACGTCCGATCCAATTCGATCTTGCCGACCTCGCTGCGAAGGGCCGTCTGAGCCAGCTGCGTGATCGCGAATCGATGGTCGTTGATCCCATAGGATGCGCGTTGCGGGTCGAGGATCTTGAGATAGATGATGCCGTCTATCGACACCTGAACATTGTCGCGGGTGATGCAGATCTGTTCGGGGATATCGATCGCCGTTTCCTTGAGCGAGTGTTTGTATTGGACCGAATCGATAAACGGTACGAGAATGTGGAACCCCGCTCCCAGCGTCCGTGAGTAGCGTCCCAATCGCTCTACGACATAGGCGCTCTGTTGCGGGACGATGCGGGCCGTCTTCGCGATGACGAGCAGCACCAGAAACGACAGAATAATGACGACTAATAATCCACCGGACATAGGGCTCTCCTCCATCACTGGTTCTCCGATTGGGAAGAGATCGTCTTGCGCATCATTCCCCTTCAATCCATAAGGTGAGCCCCTCTACCTTTGTCACGCGGCCCCGTTCTCCTTTGTTCAAGGGTGAGGCGCCGGCGTTCTTGACGTTCCACACGGTTCCCCGTAGTTCGGCCTTGCCGAACGCGCCCGGCGCAAGGTCATTATGGATCAATGCCAGCTCCCCCATCACCCCGTCCGCCACGTCCTCTTTCGATGGTGTTATCTCGGTGAGGCGACGAAGGGGATTGCGAAAAAAGAGCAGAGAGGTGACCGACAGAAGGGAAAAAAGAAGCCATTGGGCCCACTCGGCCACGACGATTTCAAATCCCGCCGCCGCGCCCACCACGAGCGCCGCCAGACCGAAAAACAAGATGTAGAATCCGCCCGGCGTCATGACTTCGATGCCCAGCAGAATAAGTCCCAGAAACAACCATAACCACCAAATCATCGCGGATGCTCCACCGTATGCCGCCTGGTCGGAAGTACCGGCAAAAGTCTAAGCGTCTTTGCGTAGATCGTCAAGAAGAGCCGCGGATCGCATTGCAGTGCCGCCGGGCCGGTGCTATAGTCCGGCGATATGCCCGCTGATACCACCGTCAAAGCATTACTCCTCGCATTGACCGATGCTCCGGATCTGGCCGTGTATGTTGTCAATCGGTTGAACCCGGAGTTGCTCTGTTTCTTTGTGCCGGAGACCATGAAATATCACATCGAGCAGTCTGTGCAACCCCGGATTCAACAGATGCCCAAGCGCTGGGATTGCATTATGACTCCCAATGCCGTCGATGTCATGGCCTGCCATCAGGCGCTGTCCCGCACAATCCACGATCTGTTTCGGACCTGGGAGGTGCAAGCGGGTGAAGTGGTCGTCGATTTGACCGGTGCCACGCCGGCCATGGCGGCTGCTTTGGCTTCGACGAGCCTGCCATGGACTTCGCGCCTGGTCACGCTGACCGATGTGCAGGGGGACCGTCAGGCGGACGACAGCGCCATTATCATCGAAGGACGGCAGAAAACCTGGCTCCAGGGTAACCCATGGGATGAAGCCGCGCAATTTGCGAGGCGCGAGGCTTGTGATTCGTTCAATCGCGGAGCGTTCCGCTCGGCTCGGCTCCTGTTTCACAACCTGGAGATGCGTGTCAGCGGCGGACAAAAGCCCTTGTACCGCGCCTTGGCCGATTTGTCGGACGGCTATGGTTTATGGGACCAGCTGCAATATCGCGTTGCATGGGAGAAGATAAAGGGATCGCTGAAGGCGCTCGACATGGCGTCATTGTGGGGCGGGCCTCCGGGACTCAAGGCGCTGCTGCCTGTAATTAAATCGAACAGCGCATTTCTGGAAAAGCTTGTGCTTGACCCGGCGGAAGTCAAAGAGCTGGTCGGGCTGGATTTGCTGGCCCATGCCCAGCGACGCGCACAGGCGCACCATGACGGTGAAGGCGCCATGGTCGTGCTCATACGGGCGCTGGAGGCGTTGACGCAACGACAACTGTTCAAACAATATGGCGTCAAGACCTGGGATGTGCGGCCGGAACAATTGCCGCAGGCCTTACAGGAAACTTGCCGGACCTGTTATCTCGATGATGTGGATGGCAAGTATAAGCTCCCGCTGCAGAGCCAATTTCGCGCGCTGGCCGGCCTCGGCGATCAGATGGGGCAAGTGTTCTTGCGGGAATGGCCGAAAATGAAGCCGTTGCTGGACGCCGCCAATCATGCCGTCCTCGGCCATGGTTTTGAACCGATCAAAATGGAGCGGTTCCATCAACTCTACGATATCGTCCTGAAGCTGACCGGCGTGACGGAGTCCTCGCTGCCGAGGTTTCCGACCCTGAGTCTCTAGTGACGCGTCGCTCGTGAAGCCTATGTCATAGGATTGAAGAAATCCGATCAGTGAAGGCCACACGTCTAAGGCCGTACGTCTCTGGAAATGAAGATCAATGCTTCGAGATCTTATTAAACGGCTCTGACGAAAAACGCTTCACGATATACGAGCGACAGAACACTATGGACGTCCGTATTTACTACGAAGACACGGATTGCGGCGGCGTCGTCTATTACGCCAATTACTTGAAATACTTTGAGCGGGCCAGGACGCATTTTCTGGAGGAGCGCGGCCTGTCGGTCTCCGGTTTGATTGAACAGGGCACGCAATTTCTAGTAGTTCATGCGGAGCTCGATTATCGTTCGCCCGGTCGATACGGCGAAACGCTGACCATCGAGACAAAACTGGCAGAGGTCGGACAAGCCTCGCTCACGTTCTCACACGTCTTGCGCGAGCGAATCAGTCAACGGATCGTCGTCGAGGGTTCGGCGAAGCTGGTTGCCGTCGATGATCAGCTCAAGGTAAAGCGGCTTGACCAGGCGATCCTTGCTGAGCTGCAAGCACCGCCCCCGGCGAGGAGTTGATGGACAAATTAGGAACCTGGTTGGCGGTTGCCGGCGTCGTCATCGGTTTTATTGTGCTCGCCTGGCTGTTATTTTCGGAACAGCCGAAGAACAAAAAGAACAAGAAGTCGTAAGCCAGTGACCGACCGCCAAGACTTGAATTCGGCTGACGTGGCCGATGCTCATCGAGCTGTCCAGACCCGGCCATAATGCGATGGGATTGTGAGCCACGTTTCCTGGAGCGACTGCACACCCTGGAGATCGAGTCCCCCGCCATGGAGTTCTTCGACGTAGTCTCCGCCGATGGGAAACCAGAACGGCACCGCCTGATCCGTATGCCCGGTATTGACGGCCACCAAGGTATACTGGTCGCCCTCGTATCGCGCGAACAGGAGTATGCCGCGCGAGAGATAACGATCCCAATCATTGAAAAAGAAATAGGAGCCCCGGCGAATGTGCTGCCGCTGGCGTCGGATGCGGAGGAGACTCCTTGTCAGCCAGATAAGTGCCCGGCCCGCCTCGTCATAGAAAAAGTCCCAGCGTAGCGCCCGCAGCAAGGCGACACGCCCGGCGCCGAAATCCGGAAGGAAGTAATTCTCTCCGAATTCCTGACCCTGCCACAGCATGGGAATGCCTTTGCTCATCAACGTCGCGATCAAATAGGGCTGGACCATGTACCAGCGTCCGCGGTCTCCTTCCTGGAAGAGTGGATTGCCGGCCTCATCCGGATTGCTCATCCCAAAGTTGCAAATGAATCGTTCGTGATCATGCGTTTCGATGTACTGCAGCGCGCTCTTCGGGATGATGTCGCCATTGGTACTCTCTTGCTCCGTGTAGCCGAAGAGTCCCAGCGACAGTCCGCAGTCCACCAGCCGGCCTCGGTCGCCCCGGGCAATCGCCTTCGCGGCGTCGAAGGTCCGGTTCTGCCACGTGCTGTTGGAATAGGTAGCGCGAAGAATCTCTTCAGGTCCCTCCAGCTGTTCCGCGCATTGAATCAACCGGAGGGCCTGCCCCGGCCCAGCATCGAAACGATTCCAGTAAGGCTGGTTCTGCGTGATCTTGTTCTTCGCCAGCTGGTATGTTTCGTAGACCAGATTCGCATACCCCACGCCGAGCGCGCCATCCCAAAAGTTCGGGACGCAATCATAGCGGAAGCCGTCCACGTGATAGACGTCGAGCCAGTGGTGGCTAACGGTGAAAAAATAGTCCCGCGTGAGCTGGCGATTGAAATCCGTGCTTTTCCCGAAATTGCTGAAGTAATCTTTGGCAAAGGAGCCCATGAACGGGTTGTCGTGATATCTGAGGCGCGTGTAGGCGTCGAAGTACGGGAAATCGATCCCAGTGTGGCCATACACCGCATCGACGATGACCGCGATGCCGCGCTGATGGGCGATATCCACCAATTGCTGGAAGTGCGAGCGCTTCCCGAATCGTTCATCTACGCCGAAGTATCCGATGGGGAGATAGCCCCAATCGACCGAGCTGCCCACGTTGGACAACGGCATCACTTCAATGGCGTTCACTCCGAGATCGGCCAAGTACGCCATTAAATTCCGTGCTCGTTCGAGGTCTCCGCCGAACTCGGCAATATTGACTTCGTAGAAGACCAGATCCGCGAGCTGCGGCACCCGCCAGGCTGCTTCGGCAGCGCTCCACGTATACGGCTGATAACCGAGTGTAAAAGCGGAAAGCTTTCCCAGGCCGAATTCGCGGGCACACGGATCGATGATCCAATCCAGCTTCCCGACCGTCGGATTGTCGATACAGTACCGATAAAGATACCGGCCGGCCGTGCCCCAAGCGGAACCGGCTGCGGGTGGCGGCGTTCCCGTGATCGGCACGGTGGTAGACCAAAAGTCTCCGTATGGAGCACGAACGCTGTGCGTCATGCGAAATTCGCTTGCCGGGATAAGCTGGAGGAACTGATCGTGGTCGTGAATGATCTTGACGCTGACGACATTCCCGCTGGCCTCGGACACCCACGGCAGCCAAATGCCGAACGTGACGGTCCCGTTGGTTTCAATCGCTCCGAGGTCGCCGAGCGGAAGCAGTGTGGCCATGGTGTTCAGGTGGAGGACTGCGGTCTACGGGGTTCTTGTTCGCGCGCGGGGCTGTTTCTGAGTGGAGCGTCCGCCTCGCGCATTATTTCTTGGGATCCAAGGATGGCTGCTCCGTGCAGCCCGAGTTCTGAAGCTGGCTCGTCCGAACGTCGGGCGGCGGCCATGTCCGTCACAGTTACTTCAACTTCGCGATCGCGAACAACTGCCTCTGTTTGTTATAGATCGACCATCCCAGTGCGGCGGCGTGAAACAAGTATGGGGAAAGCCGCCACAGCAATTGCCGCTTCGGCGGCCAGGCGTGATTAATCACGCGCACTTCATCGATGCGCAATCCGCATGAGCTGAGCAGATTGCCCAACAATTGCGGCGTCCATGTATGAAGGTGCATGTGCACGTCATTGGGCCTGTAGCGTCTATTCATGGTCGCGCGCCAATCGTCCAGCGGCAATAACAGCAACAGCCGGCTGTGTTGGTTCCTGAGTTTCTCCTTCAGCTCCAGTACGGCTTGGCGAGGATGCGGGACATGTTCCAGCGCATGACTGCTGATGACCTTGTCGAATGTGCCGCTGATTTCCTCGATGGAGCCGTACGTTTCAATTTGCAGTTGCCGTGCGTTCTCCCGTGCGTGAGGATTCACTTCAACGCCGGCTTTTCGCTTTGCCTCAAGGACTTTCAGCAGAAACCCACCGCCGCATCCGAAGTCCAGCAGGTCGTCCGTTGCAGAGATGTACGGTTGCCAGAGATGCTTATTATAGAGAGCCTGTGTCACGCCGTCCTCGCCCTGCCAGGCGAAGTACGTGCGCCCCTTGTCGCCCAGATAATGGCTGATGACACCATAGCCGGGACTTTTTTGTTCGGTACTCATATCTCTCCGTAGGAGCCGGCGCCTTCCGTGTTCAGTCGTCGATAAATCAATAGGGACAATCCGGCAGCCCACCGATCAATCTGCGGGATTCACGAAATCAAATCAAGAGTGCTCGAGACGCCCGGCGCGTCGATCAGCCCCCGCATCCCCAACTTGAGACTCGTTTAAGCCGGTACTCCGACCCGTGGCCGCATCGCGCGTCCGGGTGAGCCTGTGCCTTGTGGTGTCCGTCGCGCAAGCACACGGCACACTATGCGCGGCGACAAGAGAGAGGTGGGCGGGGCAAACAGATTGAGCACATCAAAGAATTTGCGGCAGACCACAGGGTCTTCGGAGGCGGCCGCATGGACACGTTCCAAGTAGCGGTTCATTATGCTGAAGCCGGCCGGGCGCACTCCTTCGACTTGTGGAAATCGCAGATCTTCACAGGTGGCGATGAACCAAGCGGAATCGATGATCCTTTTCGCGCGGCGGTAGAAGCGCGCCGCCAGCTCGTCAAGGCCTCCCGGCAGACTTTCCTCAAGTGCTGTGGCTTCAAGCGCGGCTACCGATATGCCCTGTCCATAAACCGGATTGAAATGGCACAGGGCGTCGCCGATGGCAAGGAAACCCGTGGGGAAGCGCCGCATATTCTCGTATAGACTTCGTTGGTATGCGGGGAACCTATAGCTGGTGATCTGGCTCAGCGGCCGCGCCATGCTGGCGAGATCATGGACCGCCGGGGCTGGAAGACTCTCGGCGAATTTCATCCATTCCTGCTCGTCCGTCGGCGGGTAGTCCCCCATCGTGCCGACCAACGTGATGACCCACCGGTCGCCTTCGGCAGCGAGAACAGCGGCATACCTGGTGTCTTGAGGCGGCGTACCCGACACGACGGCTCCGGACGAATTGAAGAAATCGCCCGGCCGGCGGTCAAAGCTGCGGGTCGCGTATCCCACGTTGACCTTCACCAGAACCGTCTCAGGTTGCCCGAAGCCCCGTCGCTCAAGCCATCTTGATGACCGCGACCCTTTGCCGGTGGCATCAATGACGAGATCCGCGGCGAGCTGCTCTTCGCGATTGCGCTCGCGGCGTCGTATGATGACTCCGGTCACGCAGCCGGCCCGTTCGGCGAAGATCGGTTCTATTGCTTCCGTCCTTTCCAGAAACGTCACGTTCGGAAGGGCTTTCACTCGTTCGCGGATGGCGGCTTCCAGACAGGGACGGCTTACAGTGATTCCGCGGAGACCGGAACGGAATCGCAACTTCCAATGACCGTACTGGAACCAAAGAAAATCACCCACGACATCGCTGAGGGGAGCGCCGCGCGCGTTCAAATCCCCCATCATGCCCGGGAAATACTGATCCATCACTCGGTAGCCGCTGGCCAGCACGCCGTGGGCATGCGCGGATTGCGGGACACCGGCGCGCATGTCCGCGCCGTCCGGCAATACATCACGGTCCACGACCACAATGCGGTCGAAACGGCCGCTCAGAGCGCGGGCTGCGAGGAGACCGCTTATGCTGGCCCCCAGCACAACGGCTGCTGGATGGCGATTGCTCATGCGTGGGTCCTGGGTCGTCTGCTTGAATGATTGAGCGCCCGTGATGCGCGGCGGTTAGCCCGGTTTCGCCAGTCCCTCTGTCTTCATAATGTCAGCCACATTCCGATCGCCGACAAACACATCGGCCAGCATACGTCCGTATACATCCTGGCCACGTGGAATAATGCTGATATTGCCGTGACTCAAAATCTCGGCCAACCGCTGCTGCGCTTCGAGTCCGCCGGGTTCAGACATCTCCGGAGCATTCATGCCGCGTAGGCGGATGCGTTCGGTGCCGTAGCGAATCGTGTCCCCGTCCACGGCCCGTACCTGCCAACTTTCAAAATGCCGCGCCTGAAGACCTAATCGGATCAAGGAACGGTTCGGCAACCGGGGCGGCTGTTTTGGTCGGAGTCCAGCCGGCTTGAACTTCAGATGCGTGCCGTTCTTGAGCCTGGTGTACTTCGAGCCCTGATTGCGGGGAGGCCGATGAAAGCTCTTGCCGCCGGCTCGTGCCTTGGATTTCTCGGGCATGAGTACCCTGCACCCATCGCAATGGGGCGTCAGCGAGGAGAGATTGGATCCCGGATGGGCGGACGGAATATAGGTATGGAGGGATGAGGTCGGTTCTCTCGGTTGCAGCGATTCTGCATAAGCGAAGAGTGGGGGCATCATGAGTCCTATGGCGACCAATCCTAACGCTCGAGTTTTCATACAGGTCCGCCTTGCAATATCCGGAAGTTGGCCTACCCTGTCCAGCAGGTTGCATGCCAGCGCATGGCGCATATGGGCTGTCGGCCGCGACTTTGTCCTCCGATAGGATTCGCTGTTGCGTCGCGTGTATTCTCACTGAGATGAACGCGGCCCGTCCGAACGAACAGACGTGCTCATTGCGAGAGGGATGTTCTGACAAAGGCCTTTCAGGAAATGCCAATGGTCTGTGTGTATCTATCTGGATACCATTTGGTTCGGAGTGGATACAGAGTTCGTTCGAAGTCTACGAGACTCACAACAGTCCGCGGTATGAGCAGTTGGTAAGGGGCTTCCCTGGAAGGGCCTCCCTGCACGGAGTTTGAGTCGTCCCTTCCTGCGCCGGCGCATGCCTTGACTTCCCGGAAACCTGCGTGCTGAAATCGGCAGTTGGCGTCGGTCGCGAATGCACGATCCGAAATACGAGAGACGTTTTCCCCAGGGTGACCGCTGATTATCGCTAGACGGAGGACTACATCATGGATATGTTTGGAAAAGTCGGCTTGGTCGAAGTGCCGATCTTGATCGCACCCGATCAAAAGGCCTGGATGGATAAAATGATCAAAGAAGGCCGCATTGCCGTCCCGCCGGGCGGAACGTTGGAGAAAGGCTCTCTCTATTCAATGTTTATCCGCATGCTCTTGCACAACGCCATGGAGGAACAGAAGCGGCAGGAAGCATTGGAAATGGATGATGAGGACGATGAATAAGATATGCCACGAAAAGTACGATTTCGTGATTTTGTGATTGCGCGAAGTTGAAGACTTCACCAAATCGCCACGTCACAGATCCTACTTCGGCGCAAGGCGCTTCACGAGCGACGAGATACGAGCAACGATTGAGGGCTTCTACAACTGCTTGAAGGCCGCATGGGCGGCTTCGATGGTCCGGTCAATGTCGTCCGGAGTGTGGGCCGTGGAAAGAAAAGCGGCTTCGAATTGTGAGGGGGCGAAGTAGACGCCGCCTTCGAGCATGGCATGAAAGAATTTCGCATAGGTCTGCGTGTCTGATTGTTTCGCGGTTTTCCAATCCGTGACCGGTCCCTTGTGAAAGAACGAGCACATCATTGAGCCGACGCGCGTTTGAGTGATCGGCATACCGGCTTTGCGGGCGGCTTTCCCGATTCCATCGCTCAATGCCGCCGAACCCTCTTCCAGCTTCCGATAGATTCCCGGTGTCTTTAACCGTTTCAGGGTTTCGATGCCGGCCGTCACGGCCAACGGGTTGCCGGACAATGTGCCTGCTTGATAGACCGAACCGGACGGCGCAACCATCCGCATGATTTCTTTGTAGCCGCCATAGGCGCCGACCGGCAATCCGCCGCCGATGATTTTGCCGAGCACCGTGAGATCCGGCGCGATCCCGTAGAGTGTCTGGGCCCCGCCGTACTGCACGCGGAAGCCCGAAATGACTTCGTCAAAGATCAAAACGATGCCGCTCTCTGCCGTTAACTTGCGTAACTTCAGCAGAAATTCGGGCTCCGGCGGAATCACGCCCATGTTTCCGGCGATCGGTTCCACGATCAGGCAGGCAAGACGCTTGTAATGGGTTCGGATGAGCGCCTCTGCGGCGCGAAAATCGTTATAAGGCGTGGTCACCGTATGCCGCGTGAAATCCTCCGGCACCCCCGGTGAATCCGGAATGCCCAACGTGGCGAGGCCTGATCCGGCTTTGGCAAGGAGGTAGTCGCTGTGCCCGTGATAGCAGCCTTCAAATTTTAAGACTCCATCACGCTTGGTAAAGGCGCGCGCCACTCGAATGGCGCTCATGACGGCTTCCGTTCCGGAACTGACGAGCCGGACCATTTCCATGGAAGGGAGCGCATCCCGGATCATCAACGCCAGCTCCACTTCCAATTCCGTCGGCGCGCCGTAGCTCGTGCCCTGCGCAGCGGCCTGTTGAACGGCCTTGACGATCGGGGCAGCGGCGTGGCCGAGGATCATGGGTCCCCAGGACAGTACGTAATCGATGTAGCGATTGCCGTCGACGTCGTAGAGGTGCGAACCCTTCGCCCGCTTGATAAACCGGGGATGGCCTCCCACCGAGCGAAATGCCCGGACGGGGCTGTTGACGCCGCCGGGAATCACTTGCTTGGCTGTCTCGAAGAGTTCTTGTGAGCGTTCCAGCTTCATTGGCGCGGCAACCTAACATGCACCTTGTTTAGCGTCAAGACGTAAGCATGCAGGGCCTCTCTACGTCGGTTGCCTACATTTTGTCGTGATGAGCCCCAATTGATCGGCCGGCGACCGGTTTGAAGGCCGTTGATTTGATTAGCTGCCGCCGGGTTCATTTCTGGCGCGGGTCTTGCTGTGATAAGGCTGATGGTCAAAGCAACATGAAGAGGATCCGGTGAAAGTCATCTGCGCATGGTGTATCAGGGAAGGAGCAGAAGGTTTTCTGCGCGAGAAGGCTCCGTTTGACGATTCAAGCGAAACACATGGTTTATGTGATGCGCACTTCCACGTACTCCGCTGGAGGCCGGCGGCTTCCGATGCTCCGAAGCGGTTTCCCCTGCGGGCATTGAGCGGATGGTTGTCTGGTCTGTCGGCTCTCTTCACGTGGGTACAGAACAGGCCCGGCGGCAAGCGGCCTCGGGAAAAATAAAGTCCCGATTTACTCCGGGACGCTCGCCCCTCCGCGGTCAGCCGAGTTTTCCTTTTAGAAGATTCAATCCCTGCTCCAAGAGCCCGCCGCTAGGGATCTTCCCGTCAGGCGTCAGCTTATCGATGAGACCGGGGAGGAGATTGGCCAGTTGGCTGCTCGCCGCGTCCGAACTCAGTCCCGCCTGGGAGGCGAGTTGGCCGACCACGTCGGATCCCAGGCCCTGTTTGATTTGGTCTGGAGAAATAGGAAGATTCTGTCCGGTCCCGACCCAGGAATTGATGACGTCGAGCAATCCATTCCGTTGGAAGGATTGGACGAGACCTTCCAGCCCGCCAAGCTGGCTGTTCTTGTCGAGCAAGCCCAGAACCGCCTTCAATAATGGATTCGCATCCCCGCCTCCCAGCACCCCGCCAGCCGCTTGTCCCAATTGATCGAGTAAACCCATGACCGCCTCCATTATTCTAGCGAGCCTTCGTCTTCGAAGGCCGCCTGCTTCGTTTGTGATGATTATCGGACACGTGGTCCGTCGCAAGCACAGGAACCAGCCAGTTTTTGCGCTTATGCTTATGTTTCTCAGAGACCGTCAAAACCGTGTGAAATGGAGTGCCTTCGCCGGCCGCGCCGGAACGTTTGCCGCTCCAGGCTTCGCCGGCTTCCGAAAGAATCTCGATGAAGGTTTCATAGTCGTCTTCGTCGTCCAGTTTCGTAAGCACCTGCTCGGCTTCCGTGACCACGATGATATACCCGGGAGCGGGCAGCCAATCGAGATCAACCAGGCATTCCTCCAAGGCATCCCAGTTATGACCGAAATAATCGGGAAAGGAGAGGGCGCGGGCGAATTCGGCCAGCAGTCCCGCTTTTGTTTTGCATTTGGCCCCGGCCACGCTTTTTACGGCAAAATTCGACGGGACGCTATGGGCGAAGTCGGGCTTCCGATCGTTTTGTATTATCAGGAGATGGCCCCATGGCTTTTTGGTCGATTGTAATGCTGCGAAGCTCATTCCTTTGTCCTCAGTTCATCGGCACAAATGTCCTATAATGGTCATCCGTGTAATAGGCTTTTCCGGTTTGCTGTTCGATGACAATGCGCTCCGCCCCGCGATTTCTTCCCCGCCGTTTCGGATTCACGTCATACTCCCGATAAGATCCACGTGGAAGTCTCCGTTCGCGATTCTGAAAGGTCCGGCCCCCCACATAGCCGGGCGGCGGATCGCCGCCTCGATCTTGAATCGCCTTCAATATGTCGTGGGCTTTAGGCGGCGCCTCCGGCAACGCGGGTGAAAGAGAGCCCTGTGCCGGACCGGTCAGGCCGTCCCGTGTGAAAGCCGAGGGGGCTTCGGTTGCCGTGTCGGTATTGATCGCTTGGATGGGAAGGATCAGTTCAGCCGCGCCGGCGATCCCGCAACCGAAGCCCGAGTTCGCGACGAGCGCGACGAACCACAACAGAAGGAGGGAGATAGGCACTCGGGATGTCATGGTAGATGGAGGAACGCACCGTCTACACGCGAAAACCGTAGCACGGGGTCTGAGGTGAGGTCAACGCGCCTTCCTCCGGCGTGCGCGCTGAGCCCATGCCGTCGCTCGGCTCATCGCTTGCTGCTCGGTACAGACCGTCCGCTCGCATGCGCTGCTTCCTTCCGGCACAACTATCACGTGATCGGAGATCGCCCGACTATTCATGATCGCTGTCGCTCCAAATTTTTACGCGGTATCCTTCCGGATACACAACGTCTCCATTACGATACAGCGCTTCTTCCTGTCTCCGGCACCCGGTGAGGGCAGGGTCAATCTCGTTCTGAGAAAATTCCAGGGCATTCGGGCAAGACGCAGATCTCGGAACGCTCTCGATGCCTGCATGCTGATCATGGCACCAGCGTTGCAACACGCAAGACCGAGTTCCGCTCCACATCGGTCTCGGCAGACGTTGCGGGACATGTGGTGCGAGGAGGGTAGAAACCATCTTCGCGAGGCGACCGGACATCATGGTGTCATGACAGGAGGGCTAACCATGAAAACACTTAGTGTGATCGCCATAACGGCGTCCCTATTCTTGATTGTGCTAACCAGCCCGCCGTACTCCCGGCCCGACACGGCAAGCCTTTCCAAGGACAATAGTCTGTCTTGGGTGAATCCGGACGGGGCCCATGGCGCCGTGACAAGCACCACCCAGCATTCGTCTCAGCGGCGTGGTTATGTGTGGGTTAATCCGGAGGGCGTCCACGGAACAGAGGACCTGCGTCCGGCAGATTCATCAGCAGGAGAATATTCTTGGGTGAATCCTGATGGATCGACAGGGCATCTCAGTGCAGTCCATGCCAATGCAAGCCGATCGGATACTGCTTTTTAGAGTCGTTACGATCCTTGCGCCAGTTCGAACCCATGCATGCGGGTGAACAATCCCCAATCGAACTGCTTCGGTGCCACTGCATGAAGCGGAATCATCTCAATGTTGTCCGGGTCGCGGTAGGCGACCATGCAGCCGACGATGGTGTCGGGTTGTTCCACGAGCCGGCGCACCGTCTCGTAGGCCAAGTGCTGGGCGATGGCTTTATCTTCAGGAGTAGGTGGGGCCCCGCGCAGCGTATGGCCGAGAATCGTCGCTTTCGTCGCCTGCGTCAGCGGATAATGATCAGGCTGTCCGCGACGTTGCGGCCATCGTGCAATGGTATTGGCCACAAAATCCACTAAGCCGTGCACTCCTCCTTCGCGGTGATGCCGGTGCGGCGTCCGTTCCGCGACCACGAACAAGTGACTCTTGTTCGGCACACCCAGCGTCCGTTTCAACGTGCCCAGGATAATATCGTCGATATAAGCGTTCGGATCGGGATGTTCGTTTACGAGAATCCCCTCGGCTCTGGCTTGGTAGGCGCATGCCAGCGCAAGATGGCCTGATCCGGCGCCCATCACCTCTACGAAAAAGACGCTCCCCATCGCAGCGCTCGTGGCTTTAAGGGACTCAATCGACTGATTCGCCAAGGCGACGGCCGAATGAAAGCCGAGAGATGTTGTGCCGGCGATGTTGTTGTCGATGGTGCCGGGAAGGCCGACCACCTGCATACCGAACGTTTCATAAATGGCCCGTGCGCCGCGCAGGCTGCCGTCGCCGCCCAGCACGATCACCGCGCCGTTTTCCGCGTAGGGCTCGAGAGTGCGGATGGCGGCCTGTTGAACATGTTCTTCTTTGAAATCCTCGAAGCGGCTGCTTCCGATCGGGCTGCTGGCATGGCTGCTCATGCCGCGCGTGTCTTGCTCGGTCACGGCATCGATCCAATTGTTCGCCAGGCCCAGAAAGCCGTGACGGACGAACAGCACGTCAAGCCCGAACCGGTTCCCGGTCACCCGCAATTCCTTCAACGCCGCCCCCGCGCCCGCGAAGTCTCCGCCCGACACCAACGCGATCAGCCGCTTGACGCGGTGCGGCTTCAATGTCACGCGATCCTTCCGCACGCGTTCGACGGTGATCCAGGCCTCCCGCGCGATCCGCTCGCTTTCCAAGACCCCGACGGCCGTCGAATAGCCCGAGAGCTGGCCGTTCTCAAACACCAGGAGCACGACGTTGTCCTGCCCTTCCTTGTATTCTCCAAATTCGGTAAAGGCTTCGCGAAACGGCCGGGGATCGAGATAGATCCTGAGGGCGCGCAAGGTGGAGCTATGGGTATACAGGCACATCACCTTGCCGGGATGAGACCGGCCCAGCCGGTGCAAGCCGTCGATGACGTCGATGTACAGGTCGAAAAAAGAGTGCCCGCCCGGATAGCTATAGAACGGATGCTTGATGAGCCGCTTGGCCGTCTTCGCATCGACTCCGAAAGCCTGGGCCGCCGCGTCGACTTCCGCCTGTTTCTCCATGCCGGTCACCCATCCGAAATCTTGCGACTCCAGCGCGACTTCAACGTCGGGACGCACGCAGGCGGCATCGGCATTCTCCGGCAACAAGGCCTGGGTGATCCGGCGGCAGAGCTG
>DASSBQ010000112.1:0-6186 GCA_035698625.1 Nitrospiraceae bacterium | reverse complement strand
CCGCAAGAAGGCGAATACAACAGGGTGATGTTCGGCATAATGTGGCTCCGATCGACAATGAGATTCAGATCTTAACATCGAGAGAAAGAGCGGCGCAAGCGAACGCGCCGGCAATTCACGCTGACAAGCGGGCCGGTAGATCGATATACTTCAAAGTTCGCGGGCCGGATGTCCCGGCAAGCCCGTGCGCCGCCCCATAACGTGCGCCGCCCCATAATCAGGAGAGCCATATGAGTGTGCATCCCCGAGCCGGTCAACCGGCGCTTCCGGAGGAATTGATCGACGTCCCTCGACTCCTTCGCGACTACAACGACCGAATGCCCGATACCGGCGATCCCCAGCAGCTCGTCAGTTTCGGCACCAGCGGCCATCGCGGATCCGCATCCCGCGGTACGTTCAATGAAGCCCATATTCTGGCCATCACGCAGGCGATCTGCGACTATCGCCGCGCCGGCGGCATCAGCGGGCCGCTTTTCCTGGGAAAGGACACCCACGCCTTATCCGAACCGGCCTTTCGTTCCGCCCTCGAAGTCCTCGCCGCCAACGACGTCCAGGTGAGAATTGACCAAGACGACGGCTATACCCCCACGCCGGTCATTTCGCACGCGATACTAACCTATAATCGCGACCGGTCCATCGGCTTGGCCGATGGAATCGTCGTCACACCATCCCATAATCCGCCGGAAGACGGCGGCTTCAAATACAATCCGCCCCACGGCGGACCGGCGGACTCGCAAGTCACGAAGGCGATCGAAGACCGGGCCAACGCGCTGCTTGCCGAGCGCCTCGCCGGCGTCGCCCGCCGGTCCTACGAACAGGCAATAAGAGCCTCGACCACGCGCAGGCATGATTACATTGGAACCTATATCGCGGATCTGGCCAATGTCGTGGATCTGGAGCGGATCAGACTGGCCAAGTTGCGGATTGGTTGTGATCCGCTGGGCGGCTCCGCAGTGGCCTATTGGCGTCCCCTCGCCGAGCGATACGGTCTGGACATCCAGATCGTGAATCCCTCCGTCGATCCGACCTTTCGCTTTATGACATTGGATTGGGACGGAAAAATTCGAATGGATTGCTCCTCTCCATACGCCATGGCATCGCTGATCGCGCTCAAGAACCGTTTCGATCTTGCGTTCGGCAACGACACCGATACAGACCGGCACGGCATCGTGACGCGCGGCGGCGGATTGATGAATCCCAATCATTACCTCGCGGCCGCAATCAATTACTTGTTCACGCACCGCCCCGCATGGCGGGCCGATGCGGCGGTCGGAAAGACGGTTGTCAGCAGCAGTATCATCGATCGGGTCGCGGCCCACATGAATCGCCGTCTCGTTGAAGTGCCCGTCGGCTTCAAATGGTTCGTGTCCGGGTTGCGTGACGGCTCGCTCGGATTCGGCGGAGAGGAAAGCGCCGGGGCGGCGTTTCTCCGATGTGACGGTTCGGTGTGGGTCACCGATAAAGACGGGATTATCATGGACCTCCTGGCCGCCGAGATCATGGCCGTTACCGGAAAGGATCCATCGGAACTGTATCGCGAATTGACCACCACCCTCGGCGATCCGGTTTACGAACGCATCGACGCGCCGGCCACCAGGACGCAAAAGGCCTTGCTCCAGAAATTATCGCCGGGCCAGCTCCACAGCAAGGAACTCGCCGGAGAGCCGATCACCGCAATGTTGACCGACGCGCCGGGAAACAAGGCGGCGATCGGAGGTCTGAAGGTTGTGACGGCACACGGTTGGTTTGCGGCTCGGCCCAGCGGTACAGAAGAGGTCTATAAATTGTACGCTGAAAGCTTTAAGGGGCGGGACCATTTGAGACGTATTCAGGAAGACGCGCAAGCGCTGATCCAATCCGTCTTCCGTGCCGCCTCTGTATAGCCAGCAGTCCAAGAACCGGCGGATGGGAACCCGACGGCAAGTACGAGGCATCATCGACCGTGCCGAGTTTGGGGGTCGGATAGACATCGGGTATACTTGGTGCAGTATGATGACGCGGATGTTGAAAGGTTGTTCGGTGATCCTGGTCGCCGGGTTCGCCGGCTGCGCCGGGACGTCGATGGAACGGCCGCCGATGTTCAAGACCCCGGCGCGCGATTGCTGCCGCCCTGCTCAGCCGACGGCGGGACAAGGAGCGGTCGTTCGCACGGCTGTAAAGCTGGTGGGAGCCAAGGCCATAGAAAGCCAAGGACGACGCATCACGTACGATTGCGCCGGTGTGACCCGCGCCATCTACATGGCTCATGGGATCGATCTGTATACCGGCGTGGATCTGGACCGGAGTGCGAACGGGGTGAAGTTGATCTACGAGCATGTCCGCGGCCAAGGCCGTATCCACTCAGGGCCGGTGGTCCATCCCGGGGACCTCGTGTTTTTTGACAATACCTGGGATTACAATGGAGACGGCCGGGTGAACGATCCACTGACGCATGTCGGGATTGTGGAACGTATCGGAGCTGATGGCACGATCGTGTTCATCAGCCGCGTATCCGAAGCGATCGAGCGGTACCGGATGAACCTGGCCCATCCACACGTGCACCGGGCACCCGACGGCCGCATCCTGAACGATTACATGCGCCGCAAACGCTCATCCGATGGAGACGGGACGCGCTATTTGACCGGCGAGTTATTCGCTGCCTTTGGGACGAGAATTTCTTCGTAGCGGTTCCTGATCGAGAGTTCGAATGCAGAACCAAACGCTCAATTGCACAACGACCGGCCGGGTGACCTCATGACCGCAACGCTTCGCTGCCCCGTCTGCCGCCATCCGGTGACATGGGAAGGAAACGCCTTCCGCCCCTTTTGTTCCGAGCGCTGCCAGACGATTGATTTGGGGTCGTGGGCCGCAGGCTGGTATCGCATTCCCGGTCAGTCTCTCACGATTGAAACCGAGCCAGACAAGTCCGAATCAGAATAGCCCTTTCGACAGCTTCACCGGCCGGATCCAGTCATTCATCATCACAACGACGATCCACAGTTCTTCCGTCCCGCTGTTCATTCGCAGCGGCAGTTCGCCTTGTATTCCATACAGAGAGGCCCGATATTTCGAATACAGTCGCAGCTGCATTTCGGCGTTTTATCGGAAGGGCAGGAGATCTCACACGTATCCTTAATGCCCATTCCACACGAGACGATTTCGCACTTATTTGATCCCTCAGCGACCTCAGGCGGCGCGTCCTTCATGATCACCGGCGCAGGCTGCGACCCGCGATCGAGAGGACTCCTTCTATCGTGCACCCGTTCTTCCGCCCACACCGATGATCCGAAGGCCGGGGCCAGAGAGAGCACCAGGAAACTGAGGAACAGGTGCAGAGGGAAAAGGCAGGGCATGGAAACCGTCTCCAGTTCGATAGAAGCGGGCCGTAGGATAAGCAGAACTGTGGAGGAAAGCAACGGCTTTTGAGAGCCGGACCTGGAACGATATTCTCCGAGTCTTAAGCGTCGCCGCAAGGACAAATATCTCGTTCCGACGGGACAGGATGTCTGGTCAAGACAAGCTGTGCCCCTCTTTTCCTCCTGTTCTGCCTGAAGACCTCGATTCCGCCGGTTCTTTGAACAATGCCGCGCAGCTTGAACGGCGCGCGCTTTGCACCCCCTGCAACATGTATAGGTCTGCTCCATGATCGACACAGCAACTATGAAAGCCCGCATACGTTGGTTACACCAGTGAAAGGAGCATAGATTGTGGCCAAGTCTCCATCCAACAAACGGCAAAAGGTCGGAATGAGCAACCATCCCCTCGATGTCGAAGCGAGCAGGCAATCGAACGTTCCCCCTCGCGGCCAAGCGAAGAAGAAGCACGGTCCCGCCCATTCGAGCGGAACAACGCGGGGACATCGGCTCTCGCGCAAACCCGGTGGACGCGACGATGTCGAACCGGATCGGCGCTATGTCAGCAAAAGCGCAAAAGGCGGAAAAAGCGGCGGCTCACGCGCAGGACTTGTCTCGGCAGGACGCAAAAGCCAGAGACCGCGAGGCAAGTCGGGCAGCTCACGAAGCGGCCGCTAGCCCGTGCACCGGTTCGTTGGAGAGCCGGAAAGTCCGGCTCTCCGGTGGACACGTGCACTTTATGAGGGCGGGACAGAGACGCCTGGCGGCGTTCCCGTGGTCCTTGTGCACGGCCTCGTGATCGCGACCCGGTACATGCTGCCGCGCCGGCGCGTCGTCTGGCGCCCTCCTGTCCTGTCTACGCAATTGACCTGCCGGGCTACGGGTGGAGCGACAAACCCGCTGCGACGCTTCCGCTTCCGCAGCTGGCGGATGCTCTGGCCGAGTGGATGCAGGCGCTCTCTCTCCGGCAGGCACATTTGACGGCCAATTCATTTGGATGCCAAGTCTCGGCGCACTTTGCAGTGCGGCATCCGCAACGTGTGGATCGATTGGTCTTCCAGGACCGACGATCGACCCGACCGCCTGAACCCCGGCAGCCGCCCTGAACAGGGAGCGGGTTTTCATCGAACCGGGAGGACATAATTGGCCGACCTGGAAAAGGCTATGGCACCGGTTTTTGTACGATGCCGCCCGAGAGGTGGAGCAGGGATGAGAAGAGTCGTCACCCGTGGAGATCGCGAATCTGTGCGATCAGACGTTGCAGCCTGTCCAAAGCATAGCGCCGTTGCGACGGCAAGAGGGTCCGGTCGATCCGCGGCGCCAAGTCTCTCATGCCGTTCCGCCATTCCTGTACGGCATGGAGATACCACGGCGGAGCCGTCTGCTCTTGGTGCACCAATGCGGCGCGCAACGTTTGAGCGGCGCTCTCCGACGTGCGCGGACGCTCCAGCAGCATAAGAAGTTCTTGTTGCCGCTGCTCGCGGTATCGAAAGAACCTCGGCTGGCTATCAGGCAATTGCTGGCTCCATTCGACAATCTGCTTGCGTTGGTCTTTCGTGAGAAATCCTGTCCAGTCTTTCACCACTTCAAGGGTATTCTCCGCCTGTTTCTTCGAACGGTCCCGCGCCGATCCCGACGCCAGTTTGGCGGCTTTCTCATTGTCCTTCCACATGGCACGCTCCAGCGTAGTCCTTTGGGAAGGACCGATAGACGCGAGAAAGACGCCGCCGTCATCAACGAATCGTTCGAATAAATCATCCCTCAGTCGGTCGAACGTCGCGTAAAACCACTCGACATCCTCGCCGGCGATGCCGCGTTCGACACGTTGGCGAATTTCTTGGAGAAAGGCTTCGTATTGCGGGAGCGCCTCGCGGCGATGTTTGGAAAGAATGGTTTGAATACGGCCGGTGGCATCCTTCCGTTGCTCCGCAGTCAAATCGAAATACTGATCCAGCTTATGCAGCATCAACCAGTCGGCATGGCGGTACACAAACGAAACCGCGCATCCGTTAAGGAGTAGAACGAATGCGGCGACCAGAACAGAGAAAGACCGCAGCCTCGTTACTCTGCAGGTCCAGGAAGATATGGCGGATGGCTTGGCCGGAGAATTTGGCAGCATAAGCCATTCTACATGAGCAAATCGAATGCCGGCCAGACCTCCTCCCTTGGCCCATCCGGCCTGAATGGTTCCTATCGACGCGGCGTGCCAGGAGGCGTTGCGGGTTTCTGATCCGGCGGGACCTCCTTCGACTCGCGGCGTCTCGTTTCCGGGTCAATGGCCATCTCGGGATCGACGACCGGAGGAGGAATCGCTGCCTTCGGGTCCGGCACCGATTCAGGCAATTTCTGAATTCCCGGATCAATGCTGCTCGGCGGAGGCGCCGGCATCGTGCTCGGCGGACCAGGTTCGCCCGGACGGGATTCGGGACGCTGGTCCGACGGCGACACAGGATCAGCCGCCGCCGCTCCACCAGCAGCAACAAACAGCAACATAACGGCGCTCAAGAGTTGGATCGTCATAGTGGGGTCTCATTCTCGGTTACGGCCTGGGAATGAACATCGGCTGCGTTTGTCTTTCATATACATACGGTACCTTGCAGTTGGACAGCGGAACTACTGGGTCTACCCCTAGCAGGATGTGAAAAACCTCTCAGCTTCCTTCTCGCAGTGTTCAGCGGCCCTCACATACAGAAACAAATGCGGTTCGCGTCTTGATCCGGGAGTATCCGAGAAAGGTATTTTCTTATGTTGCACAATCGTTTGCCCGCGCAATCTGTCCTCGACAAAGACAAGTTGCTCTCCTCCACTGAGGTGGGAAGGAAGGAGGAGGGTAGTAAATTCACGGATTCACAAA
>DASSBQ010000111.1:0-16078 GCA_035698625.1 Nitrospiraceae bacterium | reverse complement strand
GATATCCCGGTCCAACTCTTAACCAAGGATTCCTTTCGCGATGTGGACATCGCCTTGTTCTCGGCCGGTGCGGATGTAAGCCGGGAATATGCCCCTATCGCTGCGGAACAAGGAGCCGTGGTCATCGACAATAGTGCCGCTTGGCGAATGGATCCTAACGTGCCGCTCGTCGTGCCGGAGGTGAATCGGGAGGACCTCGCGCGGCACCAGGGCATCATCGCGAATCCGAATTGTTCGACCATTCAGATGGTGGTCGCGCTGAAGCCATTGCATGACCAGGCCCGCGTGAAACGTATTGTGGTCACGACCTTCCAGTCGGTTTCCGGCACCGGCAAAGAGGCGATGGATGAATTGATGGAGGAGTGCAAAGACCTTCTGAGCTTCAAAGAACCGGCGCCCAAGGTCTATCCCTACCAGATCGCTTTCAATTGTCTCCCGCACATCGATGATTTCCTGCCTTCCGGCTACACCAAAGAGGAGATGAAGCTGGTCCATGAGACTCGAAAGATCATGGGCGATGAGACCATCCAGATTACGGCGACGACGGTCCGGGTACCGGTTTACGTGAGCCATTCCGAAGCCGTCAACATTGAAACCGAGCGTAAGCTCACCGCTCATGAGGCGAGGGCCGTGTTGTCCGCGGCTCCGGGCGTGCTTGTATTCGATGATCCATCGCGCAAGCTGTATCCGATGCCGCTTGATGCAGCCGGAAAAGACGACGTCTATATCGGACGCGTCCGCGAAGACGAGTCGATTCCGCATGGCCTCAATCTCTGGGTCGTCGCCGATAATCTGCGAAAGGGCGCGGCGCTGAATGCCGTGCAAATTGCCGAGTGTTTGGTACAATGAGCCATGTCGGAGTGGACGGGATTCGGCCGAGTGCTGATTCTGATCGGGCTCGGGATCATGGTGATCGGCGTTCTGTTCAGCTTGGCGGACAGATTTCCTGGTCTGGGCAACGGCCTGAATTGGCTCGGCAAGCTTCCGGGCGACATTGCAGTCAAGCGCGAAAACTATAGTTTCTACTTCCCGATTGTCACCAGTCTGGTCCTAAGTATCGCAGTAAGTCTCTTGTTCTATCTTCTCTCATGGCTCTTTCGCCGGTAGCCATCTTCCTTTCGAGCCGCGTTTTATTTATCGTTCTATCGGTCTTTGCCCTAAGCCCGCCGTCCCTGGTCTCCGCTCAATCGGTTCGTGTGCTGTTGGCCCAGGAGGTTCCGCATGTTGAGGTGCAGTCTGCGACTGACGTCATTCTGGTGTCGCAGAGCGGCGCGTCTCGGATTGTCAAAAGCCCTGTGGTGGTGTCGGCCATCAGCACCGGCTTAGCGGTGAATGGAAGCAAGATAACGGGCCAACAGGTGGAGATTCGGCCAAGCCGGTCCATCCTCTCACTGGCCTTTCCGAAAACACCTCCGGCGGTGCGTGGGAAATCAAAAGCCGCCACTCCTGCCGCTTTAGGCTCGGCCGACGCTGCTTCCGGCATGCCGGTCAGCGGAACAATCCGAATTGTTCGCCGGGGTAAAGGCCTCTGGGCCATCAATCATGTCGATCTCGAAGAATATGTCAAAGGAGTCGTTCCTTCTGAGGTGAGCGCCGCTTGGCATCCGGAAATGCTGAAAGTCCAGGCCGTGGCAGCCCGCACCTATGCCCTCTATAACAAAGCATTGAGCGCCGCTCGCGAATATGATTTGGTGGCCACGATTCAGGACCAGGTCTATCGAGGCCGTTTTGGCGTGGATTCTCGAGTTGAACAAGCGGTTGATCAGACCAGAGGAATGGTGGTGACCTACGAAAATGCTCCTATTTATGCCGCGTTTTCGTCAACGGCAGCCGGCCCCACCGAGGACTCGATCAATGTGTGGGCCAAGGACTTGCCTTATCTCAAGGGCGTCGAATGTCCGTTCGATCTCAGCTCTCCTTATTATCAATGGAAGGCGAGCGTAAGAATGGACCGCCTTGAGGATCATTTGCGACGACAAGGTTTCTCTGTCGGATCAATTGCGACGATAACGCCCATTGCCTATAGCCGTGCGGGACGTGTCACCAAACTCAGGATCTTGCACTCGCGCGGCGAATTGCTGTTGCGAGGAGAAGAGTTGCGAAAGGCCGTCGGCTACACGGTGATTCCAAGCACTCAGTTCGAAATCGAATCGGTAGGCCTGAATGTAGTGTTTGTCGGTTATGGCGCCGGGCATGCCGTGGGTCTGTGCCAGTGGGGCGCGAAGGAATTGGCGGAACTTGGCTATCCGTTTACAAGCATCCTCAGTTACTATTATCCTGGCACGGAATTGCGCAACGCCGCGGTAACGCCGCTCTCTTCACCTTCGATTCCTGCTCCGTAATGTTGCTCTCGGATTTCAATTTCCCGTTCGATCCGTCGTTGATTGCCGCCCACCCAGAGATTCCGCGGGATCAAGCCCGCTTGCTGGTTCTGGATCGCGCCACCGGGGATCTGAGCCATCACCTGGTGACCGACTTGCCGGATCTGTTACATAGCGGCGATCTCGTCGTGGCGAATGATACCAAAGTCTTGCCGGCTCGAGTCGGCGGTCGTGTGGTTCAGACTGGAAAGGCGGTCGACATTCTGTTCGTGCGGGATGCGGGACATGGGACATGGGAGGTCTTGATCAAGGGCAAACTGCGCAAGGACCACATCATTCAAGTCGGCCAGGATGTCCGCCTTACCGTGACGGAGCGGAGCCGGGACCGCACGACCGTTCGGATGGAAGGCGAGGGTGTTGTGGACGAGCTGATGCAGAAATTTGGCATGATGCCGCTGCCGCCCTATATCAAACGTCCGCCGGGCCGAGAGGATCATGAATGGTATCAAACCGTGTTTGCGCGCGCCGAAGGCGCGATTGCCGCCCCGACTGCCGGGTTGCATTTCACTGAGCGACTTCTAGCTGATCTGCAGCATCGAGGTATTGCCGTTGCCACTGTTACTCTGCATGTAGGGCCAGGGACTTTCCGTCCGGTCTCAGCCGCTCGTATTGAGGACCATCAAATGGAGGCGGAAATCATGGAGGTGTCCGAACAGACGGCGCAGATGGTTCAGGATACGCGAGCCCATGGAGGCAAGGTCATTGCGATCGGCACGACCGTGACCCGCGCGCTTGAAAGCGCTGTCGCAGAAACGGGTCGTCTGCGACCGTTTCGCGGGCTGACATCGCTCTTTATCAGACCCGGATTCGCCTTTCGTGCGGTTGATGGCGTTGTCACCAACTTTCACCTGCCTCGAACGACTCTGCTGATGCTGGTGTCGGCCTTTGCCGGGACGGAACGATTGCGCGAAGCCTACGGCGCCGCGGTGGCAGCGCGCTATCGCTTCTATAGTTATGGAGATGCGATGTTGGTTCGCTGAGGATGAGGACTAGAGCAGTTCCTTGTGAATCGTGATCGGAACCTTTGTTTTCATCGATTCCGCGTAGGCCATCAACGACCGCTGTTGTTTCTGAAAGAGGAAACTTTGAAAAATGCGTTCTTTCGCCATTGCCGCCTTGGCGGGGTCGGTTTCTCCCTGCCTGGTGAGCAGGGCCTGAGCCTCGGAGAGTTCGGAAGGGGTGAGCGCCACGGCATCCATAATTACCATGCGAGCTTTGTTTGTCAGGAGGTCTTTGGATTCCATGGCCTCGAATAGCGACGGGGTCAGATGGTTGGCGGCAAGCAGCCGGCGATATAGATCCGGATCAAATACTCCGTCTCGCTGAAACTCCGGCCGTTGCGTAATGGCGCTGCGCAAATCGTCGTCCGAGACCGTCAGCCCCATATCGTGGGCCGCGATCAGCCACATCCGGTTTTCAATGAGTTGCTCCAGTACGAATTGCTTGAGAAACTCCTCTTTGATGTCGGTCTGTCCCTTGTCTTTGTAAAAACGATAGGTGTTATCGTAAGCCCGCCGGTATTCCTCCTGCTGAATCGCGAAATCACCGACCGAGGCGACGACATTTCCGGTTTGCTGGCCGAATCCCCACCAACCCATCGTGATAATGAAAGCGATGGCTAGAATTCCCATGGTAGATTTGAGAAACCAGGGGTAATCATGAGCGACTTCGCGGAGAAGTTTAATCATGGTCTTTTATCAGGTCCGATAAGAATCGAATTCTACTGAGGCCGCCTCTAGAAAGGCAAGAGCGGGATGCCATGAGGGGGCCGCGGCAAGATTTCAACTTTGTTTGTGCCGACCCCATGAATTTGCTATAGTGTCGCTATTCGAGGAGACCTCAATTGGCGGAGGTGATAAGCGGAGAGGCGCCGATCGACATCGGGGTTTATCCCAAGGCCCAGGTTCTCAACCGTTTTATCGCCAAGCTGATTGATCTGCTCATGGTGGCCGCGGCTGACAAGCTGGTGCCGCCGGTCGGTTTTCTCGCCGGACTCGCCTATATATTGGTAGCGGACGGGTTTGCAGGGGGGCGAAGTGTCGGCAAACGGCTTATCGGGCTTCAAACCATTCTGCCGCGATCACGCGAGGCTGCCGGGTTCAAAGAGTCGATCGTCCGGAACCTTCCATTTGGTCTCGCTTATTTGATGCTGGAGATTCCATACATCGGGTGGGCTATTTCAACGGCCATGCTTTCTGTGGAGGGACTGTTGATTATCGGGAATGGTCACGGTCGTCGGCTGGGGGATGAGATCGCAAGAACGCAGGTGCTTGATGCGGGTCAATTGGACTTACCTGATTAACAATAATGCCGACGGGCCGGCGCCTTGTGCTGAAGATACCAGGAAGGGAGAGCATCCGTGAATTTCGTCAGTGACATGTTCGGCTGGTTTTCGAACGACCTGGCCATTGATCTCGGAACCGCGACCACCCTGGTCTATGTCCATGGAAAAGGGATCGTACTGAACGAACCGTCGGTGGTAGCGGTGGAGAAGAAGACCGAGCGGGTGATGGCGGTCGGGGCCGAAGCAAAACGGATGCTGGGACGGACGCCGGGCAATATTGTCGCGGTCAGGCCGATGAAGGAAGGCGTGATCGCCGATTTTGAAATGGCCGAAGCCATGCTGAAACATTTCATCCAGAAGGCGCACAATCGGACCGCGTTTGTCCGGCCCCGCATTATTATCGGAGTTCCGTCGCGTATCACGCAGGTGGAGCAGCGGGCCGTTCGGGATTCGGCCGAACTCGCCGGAGCACGTGAGGTCTATCTCATCGAGGAACCGGTCGCCGCAGCCATTGGGGCCGGATTGCCGATTACGGAACCGTCCGGCAACATGGTGGTTGATATCGGCGGCGGTACGACGGATATTGCCGTGATTTCCCTCGGTGGCATCGTGTACAGCGAGTCCGTCAAGGTGGCGGGCGACCGCATGGATGATGCGATCATGAATTACATCAAGAAAAAATATAATCTCCTCATCGGGGAACATATGGCCGAACGCATCAAATTTGAGATCGGCTCGGCCTATCCGTTCGAGGAACGAAAGACGATGATGATCAAGGGGCGCGATCTCATCTCCGGCATCCCGCGCACGCTTGTCGTTGATGATGCGGAAGTGAGAGAAGCGCTTCAGGAACCCATTGGAACGATCGTGAACGCCATCAAGGTCGCGTTGGAAAATACGCCTCCTGAATTGGCCGGAGATATCATTGATCGGGGCATTGTACTGACCGGCGGGGGATCCTTGCTCAAAGGGATGGATACGCGGTTCCGTGAAGAAACGAATCTGCCGATTATTACCGTGGACGATCCGCTTACGTCCGTGGTGCTCGGTGTCGGAAAGATTCTTGACGAACTCGATCTCTTGCGCAAAGTTTCCGTCATGTCGCAGTGCAGCACCGCTCGATGATCTCCATCCAGAGTGTGGATGGCTCTATTGCGCTCAACATACGGCACCAGGCGTCTGGCCGTCGTTCTCTTCGCCTTATTATTGGCCGCCCTCTTTCTTCTTCCCGGTCAAAGCCAAGGTTTATTGCAGATTCTCGGCGGTCCCTTCGGGCAGATTCTTAGTCTTCCTCTCGAAGCTTTTTCTTCCCTTGATCGCGGACTTTCCGACATATGGGGCGGATATGTCGCCCTCCGCGGTGTTCGCGATGAAAATCAGCAGTTGCGCAAGGAAGTGGAGTTTTTGCAAGGACAGAACAACCAACTGCGAGAGGCAGCCGTAGCGACCGAACGGCTGGAGACGATCCTGGAATTCAAACAGAAGACGCTTCCCGAGACGGTGGCGGCTCAGGTTATCGGTCGTGACGCCACGAATTGGTATCGCGGAGTGATTCTGAACAAAGGCGAGCAAGATGGGGTACGCGTTGAAATGGGTGTGGTCACGCCGGCCGGAGTAGTCGGCAGGGTCGTGAAAGCGACGGCCTCCTCTTCCGTCGTGCTGCTCGCTACGGATCCCAACAACGCCATCGCGGCGTTGGTTCAGCGGACCAGGGATGAGGGAATCGTGGAAGGTACGCGCAGTGGACGAGCGCGCCTCAAGTATATTCCGCTGTTATCGAATGTCCATCCCGGCGATCGAGTCGTCACGTCCGGACTGACCGATGCGTTTCCCAGGGGATTGGCCATCGGGGTTATCACGCATATTGAGAAGGAGGAGGGCGATCTCTTTCAGTCGGCTGAACTCGAACCTGAAGTCGACCTGGCCAAACTTGAAGAGGTTCTGGTTATCCGCGCCGCCCATGAAGCGACCGACGCTTCGCGCAAAATGATGCAAAACCTGCCTGGTGAAAAGAAGAAACCATGAGAATATTTCTATATACCGCGCTGGTACTGACGGTCGTGCCTATTCAAACCACGCTGTTGAATCATGTGAGCATTTTGGATGTCCGTCCAGACCTGGGGCTTATCGCCGTCTGCCTCGTCGGGTTTTTTGGAGGAGAGCTGGACGGCCTTCTCTTGGGAGTGATTCTAGGCTGGTCGCAGGATTTACTATCGGCGGGGGAGCTCTGGATGAACGTGGTTTCCAAAGGCGGAGCTGGATTTTTCGCCGGTCTGGCTGGACGGCACCTCGCTCATATCACGCCGACTGTCCTGTTGATCGGACTTGCCCTTATCTCCTGTTTGTCCAGCCTGGCGCTTGTCTCCTCGATGAAAGTGTCAGATTGGGATGTGATCTGGCATGCGATCCATTCAAAAATCCTCATTCAGGGTATTCTGGATGCGGCTGTGGGAACGGCGGTGTACGGGTTGTTTATGCGCCGATCGGTGGCCGATCAGATGGCGATCGGCGATCGATATTAGCCACACGGTCGGGATGGAGCTGGTCTGATGGCGTCGGTCGGCATTCATGACAATGAATTCGTGGATGTCCAGCGACGGCTAGGCATTCTGCGTGTAGGGCTGATGCTGGTGGTCGCTCTTTTAGCGTTGAGACTATGGCACCTCCAAATTCGGGAAGGTCCTTATTACCGTGACCTGTCCGAAAACAATCGGACTCGCTCCGTCATTTTAGAGCCGGCCAGGGGGCTGATCTACGACCGAAACGGCGTCTTGTTGGCAAACAATGTTCCAAGCTTCAGCTTGTATGTGACCTTGGAGGATGTGAAGGATCGAGAAGGACTGGTCTCCACGCTGGCGACGTTGCTCAACTTGGAACCCGACTTTATACAGAAGAAATTATCGATCGGCCGGCTAAGCAAACTCCAACCCCGGAAGATCAAGGACCGCCTCACATTGCGGGAAGCCACGATCATCGAATCCCACCGCCTCGATTTACCGGGAGTGATGATCCAGGTCGAGTCGCAGCGGAATTATCCGGGGGGGGCTATCGCCGCGCATCTGCTCGGCTACGTCGGAGAGATCTCGTCCGAGCAGCTGGAAAAGCCGGAATTCGCCGATCTCCATCAGGGAAGTATTGTAGGCCAGTACGCAGTCGAGAAATTCTTTGACCGGGAAGTCCGGGGTAGATCGGGACAGAAGAGCGTGGAGGTCGATGCGCTTGGACATGAAAAACGGGCGGTCGTCGCGGATAAATCTGTTGCGGGTGATGATTTATATTTGACGATCGATGCGCGCCTCCAGAGTCTGGCGGAGCAACTGCTCGGTGATGAGACGGGTGCTATAGTGGCTTTGGATCCGACCAATGGAGATGTTCTGGCCATGGCAAGCCGGCCGACGTTTGATCCCAACGTACTCTCCAAAGAACTGACAACGAAGCAATGGGTTGAAATCGTACAAGATGAGGGCCGTCCCCTCAATAATCGGGCCACACAGGGACAGTATCCTCCAGGATCGACCTTCAAGGTCGTGATGGCCGCGGCGGCGTTGGAGACCAATACGATGACGCCGTCCAGCACCGTTCGTTGTGCCGGCGGGTATCAGTTCGGCAATCGCTTGTTCCGTGACTGGAAAGCATCAGGGCATGGATCGGTCGATATGAATCATGCATTGGTCCATTCCTGCGATGTGTATTTCTACACGGTCGGCCAACGGATGGGAATCGATACGATTGCGGACTATGCAAAACAGTTCGGACTGGGACATGAAACCGGCATCGAATTACCGTCCGAGCGCGTCGGGATCGTCCCGTCTACGGCGTGGAAGCAGAAGGCTAAGGGGCAGCCTTGGTTCCCCGGCGAAACGATTTCTGCTTCCATCGGACAGGGCTATGTGACCGTCACTCCGCTCCAGATGGCGAGCGTCATCGGAACGATCGCGAATAACGGCGTGGCGTTCAAACCGCGAGTCGTCAAAGCTGTGATGGAACGCAGCAGCGGTCAAAGAAGGGATCTTGAGCCCGCCCTTCGGGGGCAATTGTCCATCAAGCCCAGCACGCTCAAGGTCATCAAAGACGCGCTGGGGGGCGTGGTTACGGAAGGAACGGGAACCCGCGCCAAGTCTTCTCTCGTGTCCATTGCCGGCAAGACGGGTACAGCGCAGACGGCGGCACTGCGCACGGGACCGGAAAAGGACATCCCAAGGAAGTTTCGAGATCATGCTTGGTTTGTGGCTTTCGCGCCGGTTGACGAGCCTAAGATCGCCGTGGCCGTGCTGGCGGAGCATATGGGACACGGCGGTTCTGCTGCCGCGCCGCTCGCTAAAGAAATTATTGAAGCGTACGTGAAATTTTCCGTTTCTTCCCCCTCGGGACACACGGTGGCGGGATTGACCGCCGCCTCGCCGGAATCCGTCCCTCACCATCGTCATGATTGATCGTGTGATCGACAGCCGCGGACTGGATAGTTTCGATATCCGCTTCATAGGGTTAATTGCCGCGATTCTTTCATTTGGGCTACTGTCCATCTACAGCGTGACGTATCAGCAGGACAGCGGCGTGCCGTTGTACCTCAAGCAGGCAATCTGGATCGGGTTGGGTTCTGTCGCGTTTGTTGCCATGTTGATGTCCGACTATCATAGAGTTGCACGGCTAGCCTATCCCGCTTATGCTGTGACCCTCGTCCTCCTGACTGTCGTGCTCATGATGGGCAAGACATCGCACGGGGCGCAGCGCTGGATGACCATTGGGCCGTTCGCGTTTCAGCCTTCGGAGTTCGCCAAGCTTGTGCTGATTCTCGTCTTGGCAAAATATTACTCGTCTGTGCCGCGGGTTGGATGGATACAACGGGTCGTCATACCGGGTTTGCTGGTTTTGCCTGGTTTACTCTTGATTTTGAAGCAACCCGATCTGGGCAGCGGGTTAAGCTTCGTAGCCGTGTATGCCGCCATGCTTCTCATGGTCGGCGTGCGATCCAAAGCGCTGGGAGTCATCCTGCTTTTTTCATTGATGCTGTTTCCTTTCGCCTGGGAGTATGTGTGGGGCTCGCTTCATGACTACCAGCGCCAGCGCATTATGGCATTTGTCGATCCGGAGTACGATCCGGGAGGAAAGGGGTATCACGCGCTCCAGTCGCGTATTGCGATAGGGTCCGGGGAATTGGCCGGCAAGGGATTACACGGCGGCACCCAAAGCCAATTGAAATTTCTTCCGGAAGGGCATACGGATTTCGTGTTTGCGGTCTTTGCCGAAGAATGGGGATTTCTGGGGGTCCTGGCACTTCTCACGCTGTTCGTCATGTTGATCTGGGTGTCCTTGGAGATTGCCACTCGTGCGAAAGATACGCTAGGGGTCCTTTTGGCGGCCGGGATCGTCGCTATGTTATGTTTTTGTGTCGTCGTGAATATCGGCATGACGGCTGGCATGTTTCCGATCGTGGGTATTCCGCTGCCTCTCATGAGTTACGGCGGCAGCGCGACCATCATGATCATGGCTTCGCTCGGCCTTTTGTTGAATGTCAAGCGACGTCGACTAGCCTTGTTCTATTGAAATGCGTCATGGAACCATACACGAATTCGGCTGCGGCCGGTCGTCAAGCAGGGAAGTGGGCACATATGCATCGATACTCGGGCAGTGTTGCCTGCGCTCGTGCTCATTGTCTTCTGACCCGGATGTGAAGGAGCGGATATGAGTGTGGAGATAGCTATTAGTCAGGCTCGCGAGGAGACGCGGGTTGCGGTTCTCGACAACGGTGTCGTCACAGATCTATACGGGGACCGCGCGAAAGACAAGGATTTTGTCGGAAATATTTATAAGGGACGAGTGGCGAAAGTCTTGCCCGGCATGCAGGCCGCATTCGTCGATATCGGTCTCGAGAAGGCGGCGTTTATGCATGTGTCGGATCTGTCCGAGGATACGGAACCGGCGGATACTCTCGTCGATGCTGAGGAAGACGACCGAGACTCCGAATTGCCTCGCCCGAAGCGCCAGACCTCCAAGCCCATCGAAGACCTGCTCAGTGAAGGGCAGGAACTGATGGTCCAGATTTCGAAGGGTCCGATCGGCACCAAAGGCCCGCGCGTTACCACGTATGTATCATTGCCGGGGCGATATCTCGTTTTTATGCCGACCGTCGAGCACATCGGCGTCTCCCGGCGGATTGCTCGGGATGAGGAGCGAGCCCGTCTGAAGGAAATCATGAAACGGGTTCGCCGACCGGGATATGGATATATCGTACGGACCGTTAGCGAAGGAGTGAAGGAAGAAGATCTTCGCGCCGATGTCGAGTTCTTGCATGTGTTATGGCAGGACGTGCTGAACAGGCGGGATCAGCATCCGGCGCCGGCCTTATTGCACAGCGATTTGAGCCTGAGTTTTCGTGTCGTTCGAGATCTTTTCGGGAGAAAGGTTGATCGGCTGCTGATCGACTCCCGCGACGAGTACGAAGCGATCCGAAATTTCGTGCAACGCTTTTCGCCGGAACAGACTTCCCGTATCCATTTTTATGACAAAGAGGAAAGTCTCTTCGACTATCTCGGTGTAGAGCAGGAAATCGCACGTGCCCTGAGCCGAAAGGTGTGGCTGAAATCCGGGGGGTATATTGTTGTCGACCATACCGAAGCCATGACCGTCATCGATGTCAACACCGGTCGATTTGTCGGCAAACGAGATCAGGAGGAGACAATCCTGCGCAATAATCTCGAAGCGGCGCGCGAAATCGCCTACCAGGTCAAACTTCGCGGTATCGGTGGGATCATTATTGTAGACTTCATCGACATGGAACGTGAAAAAAATCGAGACAAGGTTTATCATGCTTTAGTCGACGCGATGGCGAGCGATAAGGCTAGAACGCGCATCTCGCGGATTTCTGATCTCGGCTTAATCGAAATCTCACGTGAACGTGTCAGGGAGGATCTCCTGCGGGCGTTGTCCGAGCCGTGTCACTATTGCGATGGCCGCGGGTACACGAAATCGCCGATGACGGTCGCCTACGAAATTTTTCGTGATATTCGACGGCTCGGAAGCTCTTCTGAACAACAACGAATTATCGTGGGAGCGCATCCTTCCGTTGCGAGATTACTTCAAGAGGAGGAGCAACAAGGCTTGGAAGATCTCGAAAGACGCTATGCGGCAAAAATTATCGTCATGCCGGATAACAAGCTGCATTTGGAGCAATATGATTTGGTGCTGATGTAATCGGCCGGCATCGTGTGTTCACGCCATCTTGCGGAAGCTTTGATCGCGTGTCCGCGCGGGGCGAATCCCACCGTACTGCTCGCCGACAGGCTAACCGCAGTATCGCATATCAAAGACTATGAATAATGCCATTCGCCCGTGGCTAGTGTTGCGCGCCGTTGCGGGAGTCGGTGATTCCACGATGCTGACTCTTGTGGAGGGATTAGGTTCACCTCAGTCGGTACTGGATGCATCCGAGGATACTCTGGTTCAACTCGGCTGTCGTCAGAACCTCGCTCGAGCGATCCGGTCACCGCTACCAGCGAATCTGGAGCGACAGATCGATGAGGAGCTTTTGGCGCTGGACCGTTCAGGAGTCATGGCCTTGGGATATCTTGATGAGGCCTACCCATCGCGTCTGCGCATGATCCCGGATCCGCCGGCTGTCCTGTATGTATCGGGCAGGATGAACGCTGCCGATTATCATGCCGTGGCGATCGTGGGAGCTAGGCGAGCCTCGCATGCCGGGCGCCTGGTCACGGAAGAGTTGAGCCGTGAGTTGGCATCGGCCGGATTCACCATTGTAAGCGGCTTAGCGTTGGGAGTGGACGCTGCTGCCCATCGAGGCGCGCTCGAAGCCAACGGAAGAACCATCGCCGTGTTGGGTTGCGGAATCGATCGAACCTATCCGTCGGTTCACGCGAGGCTACGCCATGAGATCGAGCAGCGCGGCGCGGTTCTGTCGGAACTGCCGATTGGCGCGGCACCTCACAGCTATCATTTTCCGCGGCGAAACCGAATCATCAGTGGCTTGTCTCTCGGTGTCATCGTGACAGAAGCGACCTTGAACAGCGGATCGCTCATTACAGCCAGATTGGCGGCCGATCAGGGACGAGAAGTATTCGCAGTCCCGGGAATGGTGAAATCCGAAACCAGTCGTGGACCAAACGGCCTGATCAAAGAGGGCGCGAAATTGGTGGAGTCGGGAAGCGATGTGATCGATGAACTGGTCTCGCAGATCGATGAGGCTTTCAAGGAACGGCTTCGAACCCGCCATGTGCCGGCTCAGAATTCCCGTCGGCACTTTGGAAATGAAGAGACTCTAGTGTATGATGCCTTGTCATGCGAGCCGCAACCGATGGATGCCGTGATCAGAAAGACCGGATTGACCGCTTCACAAGTGGCGGCCGCTCTCCTTGCGTTAGAGCTGAAGAAATGTGTTCGGCAGCTTCCGGGTAATGATTATCTGCGGCTGTAGTATCAGGGAGTTAGACCTCCTTGCAGAGAAGCTTCTGAAATTTGCTATAGTGAATAGAGCAGCCATCCACGGAAGTAAGAGAAACATCGTCGTCTGGTTCATATGGCAAAGTCACTGATCATTGTTGAGTCTCCAACGAAGGCGAAGACCATTACCAAGTATTTGGGGCGAGGCTATGCGGTCATGGCGTCGGTGGGCCATGTGAAAGATCTGCCGACCAGTAAGCTGGGCGTCGATCTCGAGAACGATTTCGCGCCCCAGTATGTGACGATTAAAGGCAAATCCAAAGTGTTGGCTGAAATAAAAAAGAAAGCAGAGACGGTCGATAGGATTTACTTGGCTCCGGATCCTGATCGTGAAGGGGAAGCGATCGCCTGGCACATTGCTCAGGAGTTGAACGGGAAGAAGAATAAAAAGGACGGGAAAGTCTTCAGGGTACTCTTCAATGAAATTACCGAAACGGCGATCAGGCGGGCGCTTCAATCTCCCGGCCAGATCGACATGAAATTGGTGCAGGCTCAACAAGCTCGCCGGGTCCTTGACCGAATCGTGGGATACCAGGGCAGTCAGCTGCTTTGGAAAAAGGTACGCCGCGGGCTCAGCATGGGACGTGTGCAATCCGTTGCAGTCAGACTGATTTGCGACCGAGAGCAGGAGCGCGACGCGTTCCGGGCGGAAGAGTATTGGTCGATTGTGGCGACATTGGCCGGGGAACAGCCTCCACCGTTCGCTGCCAAGCTACACAGTATCAACGGCCAAGACGCCGATATTACGACGGGTGAGCAGGCTCGCGGCATTGTGGATGCCCTTCACGGGAAGTCGTTCGCCGTCCAATCGATCGAGCGAAAGGAAAAGAAGCGCAATCCCGTCGCCCCGTTTATAACCAGCCGCTTGCAGCAGGAGGCGGCAAGGAAACTGCACTTCACTCCGAAAAAGACCATGACGCTGGCCCAACAACTCTATGAAGGAATAGAAATCGGAGCGGAGGGGGCTACCGGATTGATCACGTACATGCGAACTGATTCTCCGCGTATCTCAGCCGAGGCGATGGCGGATGCACGCCATCTTATCATGGACCGGTTTGGCTCCGAATATCTTCCGTCCACTCCAAATGTGTACAAGACTCAAAAAGCTGCACAAGAGGCGCACGAGGCTATCCGTCCAACCTCCGCCTTTCGGGACCCCGAATCCATTCGCCAATTTCTTCAGATAGACCAGTATCATCTCTATAAGTTGATCTGGAACCGTTTCGTAGCATCGCAGATGGTGCCGGCCATCCTTGATGTGACACGGGTCGATTGTGCGCCTGTTGGGACGACGGATCGCTATGTCTTCAGGGCGACGGGCACCGTAATGAAATTCCCGGGCCATACGGCTGTGTACCTTGAGGGGATAGATAAGGAGATCAACGAGCAAAAACCCAAGGCTGAGCAGGAAGGCGACGACGACCCGGGACGCCAGCTGCCGATCCTGTCTGAAGGTGAGCCATTGCGCTTAATCGCCGAACAAGGGCAGTCCCAGCCCGCCCTTATCTCCAAGCAGCATTTTACCCAACCTCCGCCTCGGTACAACGAAGCGCTGTTGATTCGGGAACTCGAGGAAAAAGGTATTGGCCGCCCCTCGACCTATGCGTCGATTATTTCCACAATTCAGGAGCGAAAGTATGTCGAGAAAGTCGAGGGTAGGTTTGCTCCCACGGAGACAGGCAAGACAGTGAACGACTTTCTGATGAAGGGGTTCCCGGATCTCTTGGATACGGAATTCACTTCACAGATGGAGGAACAGTTGGATGAGGTGGAGGAAGGAAATAAGCCGTGGGTGACGGCTGTTCGAGAGTTTTATACTCCGTTTACGAAGGATATGGAGCACGCGCAGAACATACCCGGACCGAAAGATACCGTTGAGCCGCCCACCAATATACCTTGTGAAAAATGCGGCCGTATGATGGAGATCAAGTGGGGCCGTAACGGAAAATTCCTCGCTTGTCCGGGATTCAAAGAGGAGCCACCGTGCAAAAATACGCAGAATTTCCAAAGACTACCTGACGGTAGCATCAAGGTCTTGCCGAAAGAGGAACTCACGACCGATGAGAAATGCGAGAAATGCGGCAGCCCTATGGTCCTAAAAAGCGGGCGGTTTGGAAAATTCCTTGCCTGTTCCGCTTATCCCGAATGCAAGACAACGAAAGCCATCGCCTTGGGTGTCAAGTGTCCTGCTGCTGGATGCACTGGAGATTTGGTTCAGAAAAGAACGCGAAAGGGAAGATCATTCTACGCGTGCAGCCGATATCCGGAATGCGAATATGCATTGTGGGATCGCCCCATAAATAAGTCCTGCCCCACCTGTCAAGCGCCGTTCCTGATCGAGAAGATCTCCAAGCAAACGGGTCGGATGGTACAGTGCCGCAATGAAGACTGCGGCTACCGCGAAGCCGGCTGATCGGGTCTCTCGTCCATTCAGTTCATCACGCATCAGAAGGCGATTGCGAGCGCAGCAATCCATCACGTTTTATTGAACGTGAACCAGCATGGACCTGCATTCTGGCGCCCAGTATGTGAAAAGAATGAGACCTCTTCTCAATGAAGATGATAATGTTAGTCAGAACTACTTAGCGATAGGCTTGACGATACTCGGATAGATGTCGATAATGAGGAAAAGGACTTCCAACGGATAGAACGTCGCGCCATTACCTGGGCCCTTCGGACGCGACGGGAATTCACTATAACTCCACTGCCGGAAGGAGGAAAGCCAATGAAAGCCAAGCAAGGGATTATCGAGTTGTTGAATAAGATCCTGACCGCTGATCTGACGGCGATCAACCAATATTTTGTTCATGCGAAGATGTGCGCTAATTGGGGCTACGAGCGGCTCCATCATCACGTGAAACAGCGCTCTTTTGATGAAATGAAGGACGCCGATGAGTTAATCGAGCACATTCTCTACCTGGAAGGCGTGCCGAACGTACAGCGGCTGAACAATGTGCAT
>DASSBQ010000110.1:0-11043 GCA_035698625.1 Nitrospiraceae bacterium | reverse complement strand
GACGGATCGCTTCATCTGCATCGACGATTTCTTCGCGTGGTTTTCGTGGCATAAAAAAAGCTCCTTCGGCGCATTCACCGGATGCATCAACGGCGGCTCTCGTTGCAAGGCGCGGGCCGATGTGATCAGGTGGGATGCTATGGTTGTAGAGATGGCTGATCACCGCACGGCTGTTGGCGATACGGCGAGAACTTCCATGGTGCTTGGCAGGGTTTAGCGGGGTCTGTCCGGACAGGCTGTCATCGTCGAGGACACGGTGTCTGGATGGTCAAGAACCCTCTACATTTATGTAAGACAAGGAGAGGGGGTTGTAGTCCAGTGACGCCACGCGGTTCTTACTCATTCCTTTCCGTCGAACCGGTTCTCATCGGCAGCCTTCTGCAGAGCCGCATCCTCCGTCGCGCACCGATGCCACCTCGTCATCCATCGATCAGGAAGATAGTCGGGATGAGTCGACCCCATTTTCTGCGGTTCCAGTTGCCGCATTACTTCATGAAACCTTGTCATGATGGCTCTCCTCTCTAGGCGGCGCTCGATTGCGCCAGGTTTTGTCTTATCACCAGTCGAGCAAGGTTTGTGCCGATTCAGCTGAAGAAAGAAGAAAAGAGGAAGGAGCAGTGGAGGGAAATCTCACCCCACTTTGATCAGCCCTTGTTCAATGGCGATGCGCACGAGTTGAGCAGTATTGGCGACGCGCAGCTTCTTCATGAGACTGGCGCGATGGGCCTCGATGGTGCGCGACGAGATGCCCAGACGCTGGGCTATCTCCCTATTGGAAAAGCCGGTCCACACGAGCTTTAAGACCTCACGTTCGCGCGGAGTGGGAAGAAAGATGGTGCTTCCTTTCGTCCGCCGTGCGGCCCTGCGGGAGGGAACGGACCCGCCGCGGTTGCTGTCGCTTCTGGACCTGGTGCTTAATACTTTTGTCGCTGATCCTCCAGGCTTCATAATCATTTTCCTTTTTGTTGTAAGCCTAGTTGAAACGGAACCAAGCGCTATCCCGGCCTCCTCTCGGTTGCCCCGCGGTAGTCGGAAACTCGCCGGTTTCCATGACCTGCTTGAAGCGTCTGAGATCCTCTTCGATTTGCTGCGACGGCTCTTCACCGAACAGTTTCGCGAGGGCGACTCCGGTGGCGCCGCCGATCGGCTCATACTCCAACTCGACGGTGACTTCGGTGCCTCGATTACCCGGCGCCGGATTGAACCGAACGGCGCCCCAATTCGCGATCGATGAGCCCTCGCAAGATTGCCAGGCGATCAGGGCATCCTTCTTCTCGTTGACGATTTCCGCATCCCATTCGACGAATGCTCCGGCAGGCGCCTTCGCCTTCCAATGAGAGCGCTTCTCCGACACAACTTCAACCGTTTCCAGATGGGACATGACTGTAGGTAGATTCCTGAAATCTCTCCAGAATGCAAAGAGCTCGCCAACGGGCCGGTTAATCGTTATGCTTCTGACGACCTCACTGCGCTGTCGTCCCGTGGTGGTCCTTACGAGATGGATGCCCAGGCCGCGATACAGCGAGTTGCGACCGGTTGCCCCGATGTACAGAAACGCTCCTCCTAGGAGCGCAGTAGCGAATCCGTCCCACCTGCGACGTTTCACTCCATGCAGCAGGAATGCGGCTCCCGTCATGCCGCACAGCAGGCGTTCCAGATCGCCGATATCCGGCTGTTCGCGCGCGATACCCGACGTATTTCCTTTACGGGCGGAAAATGACGGCTGCATGCTTATCAAACCTCCTCTGTTCAAGCAGTCTGTCCGGATCGTCGTCTGCAAGCGTTGAGCCGGTTACATCGTCCCTGCCTTCTTATCGTGACGTGCGGCATTCTCGGACAGGATGTCTGATGAGGGACAGTTTGCCTCGTTGGCCGGAGGCGGTGTGAACAGTGCATGTGACTTAAAAAGACGATACAGATAGTACAGCGAGGGAAAAAGCACCAGCCCGCCGATCAACAGGCTCCAGATCAATAAGCGGAGGATCGGGAGCGGGGCGGCTGCCTCCGGCAACTTCACATCCGGCACGACCAGATAGGGATATTGTGAAAAGGCCCATCCCAACACGATCAATGTCACTTGAACGGCGGCGGCGGCGCGCGCGGTCGAGAACCAACGGAACATCAATCCGGCCAGGCTGAGCAAGCCCGCAATAGACGTCAACCCCAAGATGATCAGACCGCCGTTCGTATGGAGCAGGCCGTCATAGATGTCGGGCGCTCCGCTTCTGGACAGCAGCAGGATGATCGCTCCGAGCGAAGACACGACCATCCAGAGGACAAGCGCCCGCAGGCGGAAATCGTCTTGCAGCCGGTGATCCCTGGTCTCAAAGATTAAGTAAATGGCCGCGAGGAACACGAACAGTGCCAGGGTGAAACAGCCCACGAACAGGGGAAAAACGCCGAACCACGGAGCGACGAATAAATCAAAAAATGAAGGAAGGCGGCGGGACAGGCGACCGGAAGCGATCGCCCCAATGATCGTTCCCAGCATCAGCGGCGCGAGGACGCTGGATCCGGCGAAGACATACCTCCAGAAAACCTGCGAAGCGTCTTGATCGGTGCGTGGCTTCGCATCGTGCGTACGAAAGACGAAGGCGGAGCCCCGAAGCACAATAGCCACCAACAGAGCCGTGAGAGGCAAGTGCAAGGCGGTGGAGATCAGCGCGAACGCACGCGGAAATCCCGCAAACAAGATCGTCACGATGAGGATCAACCAGACGTGATTGGCTTCCCAGATGGGGGCGATAGAACGGTCGATAAGAGCCCGGTGGAGGTGTCCGTGTTTCCCGCGCGCCAGCAGAGTCCATACCCCGGCGCCGTAGTCCGCGCCCCCGGTCAGTACGTAGAGAACCAGCGCGCCCAACAACATTCCGGCGAGGAGATGATCCGGCGTCATCCGACGTTCACTTCTCCGCCTGGCAGCGCCGGTGCGCGGGGTGACCCGCTCAGCGGATCGGGTCGTTCTGTTGCTGCGATGTGGCGCCAGAGCGTCCAGACGACGATGAGCGCCAGCAGTCCATATAACAACGTAAAGAGGATGAACGGAACGACGATGCCCGGCATCGGGGTGACGGCTTCGCTGGTTCGCATGATTTCGTAGATGATCCAGGGCTGTCGGCCCACCTCGGTCACGACCCACCCGCACTCGATCGCGAGCAATCCAAGCGGCGCACCCAGCGTGAGGCACCAAAGAAGGGTCCGGTCTACATAGAGACGCCCTTGTTTCCATCGCCATGCGGCCCACAATACAAGGATCATCATCACGAGGCCGGCTCCTACCATGATTTGAAATGCCACGTGGACGACCGCTACAGGAGGCCAATCCTGACGTGGAGTCCGGTCCAGACCGACGACGGTCGCCTGCGGGTCGAGGTACAAGAGAAGGCTCAACGCGCGTGGAATCTCCAGCGCATAAAGAACCGATTGGCTTTCTTCATCCGGAAGACCGCCCAGATGGAACGATGCCCCTTGGGCGGTGTGAAACAGCGCTTCCATTGCGGCCAGCTTGGCTGGTTGATGTGCGGCGACCGCTTTGGTCAGGGCGTCGCCGCTCAATGGTTGGAGGAGAGTAGGAATGCCACCGACGAGTAGCGCAATGGCCAGGGCGTGGCGATGAAAATTGTCATGGGCGCCGCGCAGAATGAGGACGGCATGGATGCCGGCGACCAACAGGCCGGTGGCGGCGAATGCCGCCAACACCATATGAAGACTCTCATGGAGCGCATGGGGATTCGTCATCACGGTCCAGGGTTGAATATTGCGCGGGAACCCGTCCGCCGATTCGAATCCGGCCGGTGTGTTCATCCAGGCGTTGGCGGCAGTGACGACGACGGCCGACGTCACCCCGCTTGCCGTAACGACGGCGCCGGCGGCGATATGGAGCGCGGGCCGCAAATGGTGCCAGCCGTACAGATAGATCCCCAAAAAAATGGCTTCTGTAAAAAAGGCAAAACCTTCGAGCGCAAAGAGAGGACCGATGATCGGCCCGGCCCACTCCATAAAACGCGGCCACAGGAGTCCCAACTCAAAAGACAAGACCGTGCCGGAGACCGCCCCGACGGCGAAGAGAATCGCGGCGCCCTTGGCCCACCGTCGCGCAAGAGCCAGATACGCGGGGTCACCGGTTCGTGTCCAACGCCATTCCGCGACGGTCATCATGAGCGGCATGGCGACGCCGATGACCGCAAAGATGATATGGAAGCCGAGCGACATCGCCATTTGGCTGCGCGCCGCGAGCAAGTCGCTCATTCCTGCTTCCCGCCTTGCTGCCGGGATTCTTTGCGCAGTGCAATCCGGATCATCAATTCTCGAATGAGAAGTTCAAGGTCTTGATTCATCAGCGAGACCGAAGCACGGAGCATGTCGAGCATCTGTCCGCGGACGATGAGATCGCTGCTCCGATACAGGCCGCCGTCCGAGAACAGGAGGGCGATGCGTTCTTTCTCTTCCTTCGAGCCCTCCGAGCCCAGCCGCCCCTCCTGCCTCCATCCGTCCACGAGTTCCTGGCGAAAACTGCGGCTGCCGGCTTCGTCCTTCATCGGACGCTTTAGGAATTCCCACACGGACGGCGCGATATAGTTGGGGTGAGCCGGGTTGTCCCACACTTCCCGCAGGATATTGTCCTGATGTTCGAAATCCTGGTCGCTCTCTTGGTAGAGAGCCGAGAGCCCCAGTGCTCCGGCGATGGTTCCACCGATGATCGAGGCGATGCCTTCGCCGCTCGGCGGAGCGGCAGCGATTGAGAAGCCGCCGCTTGCGATGGCTGCTCCGGCTCCGATGATCACGGCCAATAAAGTTTGTTGTTTCACGCGCGCATTTTCCGCATTCTTGAGACGATCGGCGACTTCATAGGTGCGCTCGATTTCGCAGCTGACGTGCGCGACGGTGCTCGACACGGCGATGAGAGCCAGCAATATACGCCCCAGCGCCTCCTGCCGCAATGAGAGTAATTTCAGAGGAGCGGAAGGATCGGACGTCGGTGATTCCTCAGTCAGCTCGATCTGGCTCAATAGGGGCAGAATATCGATGGTCCTTGCCGTCTGAATAGCCCGCCAGGAGAACGACGTCGGCAGCCGGGCTTGAGCGGCTTTCACCTGCGGATCGCTTTGCGCACGGTCTACTTCTTCCAATGAGACGGCGCGGAGTTGCTTGTCGATCGGCGTCGGTGAACAACGCCGTTCGTTGCTCTGAGTCGTGCGTTGCTCGGAATAGCCGGTCGTGAGCGCGCAGCCGGTGCAGACGAGGACCAGGGCCATCAGGAAGGACGAGCAGAATCTCGGCAAGGACCCTAGCGAGGCCGGCTTGCCGGGCGGGGATCGCTCGGCAGTCAGATGCAAGCCGAGAGACGCATTCCCTCGTCGTCGGGGGCGCTTCCGGTTTTTCACCATTATCCTCGTTGCGCGATCACCCCTCGTTCCCAGCCGAACCGCACGGCATCCTTGTACTGATTCCACAAGCCCATTGTGCTCTCATCCCATCCCTTACGGGCTTGCAACTCCAGAACACCCCAATCCATGGTTCTATAGCGCTGATCCATCGCCAGTTCATAGCCGTACTGATAGGCCGGGCGGTATTGATTATAGGTATACCCCGAGCCGGCATAATGGTGATCATAGTGTTCCTTGAATTGAGGCTCCTGCCGTTTGAGCTGATCGAGCATCTGCTGATCTGCCTTCGGCAGGTTCGGAGTCGGTCCGCCAACATGTTGGTCGCTCGGAGAGGCGGTCGTTGGGGTGCCGCCGGCCGCCACCGCGTGCTTTTTGGTATCGACGGGCGGGGAGGACGATTGGCAGGCGATCGTCATCATCAATGGGAGCGCGAGCAGGCTCATTAAACCGTATCGAGTCATAATACCCTCCTTTGTAGTGGTCGATCGGGTCATCCTCGTTCGCACCGAGTCGAGAAATGGTGAACGAGGAATCCGGTTATTCCGAGTCCCGCCGCGGCCAACCACGCCCGGTGCCTATTGGCCCAGAACTGCACGCTTGCGCAGTGCGCGCCTTTATCGAAGCGGCCGTGGGCGCCATAATCGCCGGGCAAAGGCTCGAACAAATTATTCGGACGGTCCCGGTCGATCGGCTGCTGCGTTTGCTGCGCGTCGTAGCCGACCCAGCCCAAGTAATGATCCAACAAACCGGGGATGAATTTGTCTCCCATAATGGCCTTCACCGTCGGCCAGCCCACGCTCACTTCGCGGCGCCGGTGGTGCGCCGCCCAGTAGATGGCACGCGCGATCACCTCGGGTTGATAGATCGGAGCGACCGGTTGCGGATGGCGGGGCATGCGGGTCTTGATCCAGCTGAACTGCGGGGTATTGACGGCCGGCAATTGCACCGAGGTGAGATGCACGCGGCTGCCGTCATGAATCAACTCCGACCGCAATGATTCGGTGAAGCCTTGCACGGCGTGCTTGGCTCCGCAGTAGGCGGATTGGAGCGGGATGGCTCGATAGGCCAGCGCAGAGCCGACCTGTACAATCACACCGCGATTGCGTGGCTGCATGCGGCGCAGGGCGGCCAGTGTCCCGTACACATATCCCAGATAAGTCACGTCCGTGACGCGGCGGAATTCGTCGGCCGTCATTTTCACCGCCGGAGACAAGACCGACACCATGGCATTGTTGATCCAGATATCGATCGGACCCAAGTGCCGTTCGACCGATTCCGCCGCTTCCTCGACCTGGTCGTCGTCTGCAACGTCCGTGGTCAGAACGAGCGCCCGTCCACCGGCGCTTTCGACTTCGCGGCGCGCCGCTTCCAACCCATCTCGGCTTCTGGCTACCAAGCCAATCCATGCCCCTCGCAGCGCAAACTCGCGTACCGTCGCCCGGCCGACTCCGGCCGATGCTCCGGTAATGACGACGATTTCTGGCTGAAGCCGCTTTCCATTACCGATCGACATGGCCATTTCTTCCCTCACATGGTGATAACGATAACGGTCATGGCTTGGGATCGACGGCATCGCCATGAATCAGTTGCACCCAAGCAAAATCCCAGAGCGCATAGAGCAGCAGCAGGCCGGCTGCGATGATCAACAGGGCCAGAGGCCATCGGATGTTGCGCATGCGCCCTCACTGCTGTGCGGCCCAACGAGTCCATCTCGGCATGACAAACTCCTCGAACAGAATCTTGATACAGGCCGCAATCGGAATACCGAAGATCAAGCCGAACAAACCGCCCGCTGCGCCGCCGATGAACATGACGATCAGCAAGGTCACGGCATTCATGTCGCTGGAACGCTGCTGGATCCACGGTGTCAGGATCCAACTCTCAATGAACTGGACCACCAGAAAGGCCACACTGGGCCAAACCACGATGGCAAGCCATCCCAGTTGGCCGCCCCCGGTGAGGGAATCCAGATATTTCAACAACAGCGCAACAGGCCATCCGATGACCGTGATATAGGGAACCAGAGTAAGAAAGCCGGTACCGATCCCGAGCAGGAACCAATAGGGCACGCCCGTTGCCAACCATCCAATCGCGTACATGGCTCCTGTGATGAGGGCGATCAGCAGACGCTCATGAAAAAAACCGCTGACCGCCGCGTCCATCCGATTCAAGACGCCATACACTCGTTCCCGTCGGCTGACGGGGACGAATCGCGACAGGACCAATAGCATCCGGTCGAAGTACCAGCCAAAAAAGAAAAAGTACAGCGGAATCAGGAGAAACGCGAGCGCGAAATTGATTGTCGTGCCGATCATCGACCCGAGAATGCCGAAGGCTTGGCCCGTCCCGACGAAGAACGGCCGTAAGAACGAAAGGGGATCTTCCTTAAATGTGCTCAGCGTCGCTTCAATCTGGCCCGACAGACCGTTGATATTGCCGAGACGCTGATTCAGGCTGGAGACATACGCGGGGGCTTTCTTAATAAAAGTCTGAACCTGCTCCGTGACCAGCGGGCCAATTCCCATAAGAAGTGCAGCGGTCGCAAATGAGAACAACAACAGCAACAACGACACGGTGAGGGGCCTGGGCATCGACCATCGTCGCTCGGCCAACCGGATGAGTGGATTGGCCAGATACGCGAGGAAGGCTCCGATAAAAATCGGCAGGAATACCGAACTCAGACTGTAGAGAATCCAGAGAAGAACAGCACCGGCCGTCAGCCAGAGCAGGTCCCTAACAGCGGCGAATTCCCACAAATGCCGATTGGCCGCCGGTTTCGCCTCCGATTTGCCGCGAGGCACGGCGGGGATTCGTTCCGGCGGAAGCGGGACAAGCGGGTCGACCATCGTCACGGTCCGCCGGGCGTAGGATCATAGCCTTCATTCGGGTGATCGCCCAAGGCGAAGACGATTACCACCAGGAACATGACCAGAATCAAATAGAAGGCGATGCGGAAAGCGCCCAGGTAGGGAGTCCCGAAAACACCGAACGCATACAGAGCGGTGAAGATCAGGAGCGCCAGCATGCTGGCGGCTACAAACGTCGTTATCATGACGTCACCCAATTCTTAATTTCATCGGTTGAGGGTCCTCGTCCGGTTCCCGGCGCGGGGGTGTATCAGGAGGCGGATCCTTTCGCGCCGGTGGATGGTCCGGCGGCTCCTTCCGGAGCGGTTCCTTCCGCGGCTGCTCCGAGGAGAGGAATTCTAAATTCACTGAAGCTTTCGCGAGGAAGTCGGTGTTCAACACTCAAACCCGGCAAAAAAGCAATCGTGATTACAGCATGCTGTCTGGTCGCGATGACCTGAGTTAGGGATGTTTCGCTTATCGTTCGCGTCTGCACACGATCTTCATATGGGATTTCTACCAATCTAAGTGCAAGCCCGATGCCTTGGCACCGCGCTGCTCAACTCATAGGCACCGCGCTGCTCAACTCATACGCATGCGTCATACGCATGCGACGACCGAAACCCTTCGTCATGGACAAACCCCCGCCGCTATCGGACCAATTGTCCGACCGGCTAGACAACTTGTCCCGTATGGAGGACTCGTGCTCTTGTTTCGCTACAGTGAAAAGACAACTTGTTCAGCACTCCTCGCGCGTTCCCTTTGTTGGTCCCTATCGGTCTGCAATTTGCACAGCCTCATCGTATGTTCATTGGTAGCTTTACCAAATACACGATCAACGAACAGCGGTTAATCATCGTCGAGGTGGGCAACCATCTCTCATACAAAGGAGGACAGACATGAGGACATTGAGTGCAATTGTGTTGGGTGGGATCCTTTTACTAGGAGGCCAGGCCTTAACGGCTTATGCCCAGTCCGGCGCCAGCGGAGGTCAGTCCGGTGATCAGCCGGGAAGCGGGTCCACTCCAATACCGCCCGGTCAGGGGATGAACCAGCCTCAAGGCCATGCAATGGATCAGAAATCCATCGATATGACCGGAGGAAAGTCGGGCATCCCCGGAGGTTACGATGTCGTTCCGGTCCGCCGCGGTGAGTTGAAAGACGAAAAGGGTGGCATGCTCGACCACGTCGTGAAAAATCAGCAGGGGGAAACCGTCGGCACGATTGAGAAACTGCTCAAAGATTCGAAGACCGGGAAGGTGGAGTATGCCGTGCTGGAATTGGCCGATACCAAGTTCCAACTGCCGCTCCAGTGGAGTCTCTTCAAACAGCAGGGGGATAAGTTGACCATTCAGGCAACCAAGGATCAACTCCGGACACCGGTCAATTCCGATCTGGTGAAGGATCACTCGCCGGAAATCTCCCAGTATATGGATCAGATTAATGCGGTCCGAAAGGATCCGACAGGTGGAGAAACGGGTATCGGTATTACGAACCAGCCAGCAGGTGTCGGATCCATGGGGGAAGAGAAGGTAGGCGGAGGAGGACCAGCCGGAACCAGGGCGTTGCCGCCGCAAGGCCAAGCACCCGGCTTCGAGGGCGGGGATCCCAGCAGCAAGCGGTAGTCGATCGTTCTGACGACGCGTCCGACACGGAGGTAGGCTGCCTCGACCAGACAGCCTGCCTCTGTGTTTTAACGGGCCAGTCAAATTCGATTATCAGCACGCATCACGTTTCATAAGAAAAAAAGGAGAGGCATGAAGTCATTGGCAGCCGTCGTCGTTGGTAGCGCTGAATTGTTCATGGGAGGACAGGTGACGCCGACTTGTAGTCAATCCGGCGCCAGTTCCGGTCAATCGGGAGATCAACCGGGGAGTTCCTCCACGAATGTGCCGGTCCGGCCAGGGAACGAATCAGCCGGATAAGGGCGCCATGGACCAGCGGTCCATCGACATGACGGGAGGAAAATCTAGCCTCCCGGAACACTATGACGTCGTGCCGGTCCGGCGCGGTGAGTTGAAAGACGAAAAGGGTGGCATGCTCGACCACGTCGTGAAAAATCAGCAGGGGGAAACCGTCGGCACGATTGAGAAACTGCTCAAAGATTCGAAGACCGGCAAGGTGGAATACGCCGTGCTCGAATTGGCCGATACCAAGTTTCAACACCGCTCCAGTGGGGTCTCTTCAAACAGCAGGGGGATAAGCTGACCATCAGGGCGAGGAAGGATCAGCTTCGGGCGCCGGTGAATTCCGATTTGACCAAGGATTATTCGCCGGAGATTTCTCAATATATGAATGAGATTAATGCCGTGCGGCAAAATCCAACCGGCGGAGAAAAAGGCATCGGCATCACCGATCAGCCCGGCTCGGGTGGTTTTGGCGGCGAAGGAAGATAGAGAAGGGGGCGCCGGCCCGGCCGGACCACGCGCGTTGCCGCCGGGGGGGAAAGGCCCCTCAGCTTGAGGGAGATAAGCCCAACGGCAAGAACTAACGAAGTCAAACCAATACATCAAGAAGTGCGAGATCGGCCCACATCGGGGCAGTCGGTCTTCGCGCCGACTGCCTGTCCGATTCACGTCTACAGATCAACGTGGACGACACCAAACCATTGTTTAGTCCTTCCATGCCGATGATGATGGGTGTGTGCCCAGTGACAGACGCGTATTATTCGTCTTCTAGTCCAAGCCGGAATAAGGTCGCCTGAATGAGCCACGATCCGTTTTGGCCGCTTCTCGTGTATCTTGCGCTTGTCCTCATGGTGGTAGCTGCGATGCTGCTCCTGCCCGGTCTTCTCGGCGAGCGTCATTGGC
>DASSBQ010000109.1:0-3607 GCA_035698625.1 Nitrospiraceae bacterium | reverse complement strand
TGTAGACCCCTCGCATGATTTCAGCGACGGTCAATGAGCGCCGTTCATGCAACGGCAGAGCATTCAGTGCGCGCTCCGCTTTGACATAATGTTCTCTGGCTCGTTGCGCTTCGAATCGCATGAGGTCTGTAAACGGAAGATTGTAGGTTTTTCTGAAAAGATCATGCTCCGTGTAATGGAAATGTTCCAAGTCTTCCTGAGGCACGTAGATCCGTCCCTTTTGGGCGTCTGTCCCCACGTCCCGCAGGATGTTCGTGAGTTGAAATGCCATCCCGAGATTTACCGCATAATCCTGAGCTCTTGGAGAAGTTGTGCCGAAGATATGCAGACAAATCAGGCCCACCACCGAGGCGACGCGGTAGCAGTACAGTGAAAGGGCCTCGAAGGTGGCGTATCGGGTGATGGTTAGATCCATTTCCACACCCTTGATCAGTTCCTCAAAATAGGTTTGAGGAATCGAAAGCCGTCGGACATGCTCGGCCAAGCTCTGAGTGGCCGGAAGGGAAGGACTGCCGTGGTAGGCGGCGGACAATTCCTGTCGCCACACTTCCAGTTGCTGCCGGGGATCCGTTCCCTGCGGCGGCTCGTCGACGGCATTGTCGACCTCCTTGCAAAACGCATAGACGGTGTACATGGCTTCGCGTCTGGCGCGGGGGAGGAACAGGAACGAATAGTAGAAATTACTTCCGCTCTTCTTGGTCAGACTGGTGCAGTACCGTTGAGCCTCTGCTGCAGTCATCATGGCCGGACAGGGCTTGGACCCGCGGCCCAGGAAGGCCAATTTTCATGCATGGCTCCCCGCGGCCAGAGCGTAGGATGGAGCAGAGCGGCCAGTTGCGCGATCCCGCTGACGAGACGCGGTCCAGGACGGCTGAAATACGACAGTGCGTCCACGATATGAAATTGTCCGTTTTGAATGGCGGGCAATTCCTGCCAATCGGGCTGGTTGACAATCCGATTGAATTCATCGGCGGCGCGCTCTCTGGTGAATCCGCACGGCATGATTAGGATGACATCCGGCAACGCGGCCCGGAGTTCGTCCCATGTGATACGGCGAGACGCCGCCCCGCTATCAGTCAGGACGGCAGTTCCGCCGGCGGAATCCACCATATCGGGGACCCAGTGGCCGGCGATATAGAGCGGCGAGAGCCATTCAAGACAAGCCACGCGTGGACGCGTCTTGGCGGAGGCGGCCCGGTGTCGTATGGCGGCGACTACCTGTCGCAGGGAATCGCTCAGATGTCGAGCCTCCGTTTCTTTTTCAACCGTCGATCCAATCAGCAATATGTCCGAAAAGATGTCGTTCAAGGTACGTGGGTGCAATTTCAAAATGCGCGGGCCGGGTGTGAGACGGCGGAGGAGCCCGTCCAGTTCCTGCGGGGTGATCGCGCAGACATCGCATAAATCTTGAACAATGATCAGATCAGGGTGGGCGGCCGCAAGCAAGGAAGCGGAAAGTCTATAGAGGCTTTGATGCTCTGCCGCGGCCGTTCGGACCCGGCGATCGATTTCAGCGCTAGCAATGTCTTCGGTCTGGATCACCGGTTCGACGACGACCGGAGCGGAGAGCCCCGGAGGATAGTCGCACTCATGGCTGATGCCGACCAGTTGATCGGCGAGACCGAGCGCGGCCACAATTTCCGTCGCGCCGGGGAGCAACGAGCATATTCTCATCGGACGCCTGCCGCCGTTATTTCCATAGGGTCGATGCCAAGTCTGAAATCGTGACAAGCTCCAGCGAAGAAGCGACGGAATCGGCTTCGTGGAGATCTTGGATGCTGTGCGTGTTCGCCACCGCGAGGACTTTCATGCCGGCCGCACGAGCGCCCCGAATGCCCGGAAGCGAATCTTCAATGACGAGGCAATCGGCTGGGTGCAGCGGACGAGGGGAGGCGAGGGCGTTCAGTCCCGCCATGGCTTTCAGGAATGGCTGTGGTGACGGCTTGCCCTGTGAAACGTCTTCGGCGCTGGTGATATGGGAGAAGGCTTTTCTCAGGCCGGCCTGTTTAAGAATCAGTTCAATCTCGTGTCGCAACGCGCCGGACGCAATTGCCAGCCGATAACCCCGAGCCGCTTCCCATATCAGATCTTGTACGCCGGGAAACAGTTTCAGATCTGTTCCCAAAGCCGCCAAATAGGCCCGACCTTTCTTTCGGACCAGTTCGTCAATCAGGCCGGATGTCACCGGACGCTGATGCGCGGCCAACGCGGCTTTGAAACAACCGCGGTCGTCATACCCGAGATAGTCGGCATAATATTCGGTGGTCGTCAGCGTGATTCCGAACTCAGCCAGCAGAACGTGGCGCAGGGCCGCATAGTGCAGGGGTTCTGTATCGGCGATGACGCCGTCGAAATCAAAAATAATCGCCTGGAGGCCGTCCATGGGTAATGAGAAGTGCGACAAATGAACAAGCTTCGGCGGAGGGAGCCACCGTGCGGCGGATTATAGCACAGAGGACGCGGACGCCGGGTATGCAGAGTGTGATGCGCCGAATGAAACGGTGTCGGTATGGAGCGCGCGGTTATCGTCTGAACTTCAAGTGTTTCTCCGCCACCCATCCTTGCCGGCCGTCTTCCGTAAGCACTGCGTAGATCCAGTTTGAGCCCTGCAGGTCTCCATCCAATACAGTCAGAAACGAGCCGGCTGCGACCGTGGGCCCCGGTTTTGTTCTGGCGGAATCAGCGAATAAGAGAATGGGCCCATCGGGCCTCGCAGGGTCGGGAACCGCCGAAACCTTTTGACCTTCCGCAAATAGTGGACCGGGGATAGGCGCGGGGGCCGATGCTTTTGATGCCGAAGGGGTCGTCGGCGTCGGTAGGACAGAGGGCGACGCCGGCTCACCTTTCGGTGGAATAACGGGGGAGACCTCCGGAGGTAGCTTTGCTTGAGGCGGGGGCGTGACCGGTGTGGTGCGGGGTTCGGTCTCTCCAAGATAAGGTTCGAGAGCCCGCATAATCACATCGGGTTCCATTGCAATGTACGCCACGCCCGCCAAGACCGCCAACAGAAGCAGCCAGAGGATGGGACGCTTGTTTGAAGGTTTAGGCGATTTCATCGGGGAAGCCGGTTGAGGGGCTGCGCCGGCGAGATCTTCTTCGGTAAACTCCAGATCCGGCTCCGGCTGTCGTGCAAAGAAGATGGTCCACTTCGGGGAGATACCGGCGAGAGCTGGAGCTCCTGTGCGGGTGAACATCGAGGACCTCCTGTTCGAGGTTGACCGTCACTGTCAAACAGTACTTAGCACTAAGGCCCACCGCTGTCAATTTCTTGCCGGAACACAAAATTTCTTGCCGGAACACAAAATGTTCGGGGTTCAATCACCGAGCATGCGGGCACGCGACGACTCCTGTGTGTCGCGATTCCGCGGTCTGAATACGGTCAAATTCACTGCAGCCGGCCCACGTAATGATCGTTCAAATGTCAGGAGCAGTCGGAACAGTCTGCCAATCTCAGTCCCGATACCGCGAGCTGCCGGGTCGATTCATGGGCATTCCCCTGATTATCTTTCCGACTGTCTTTCACGCTTCATTATATGTGATATATGCCGGCGCTGCTACACGACGAATTCAAGTTCATGGCTCCGTTCCAGTTCTCGCAAAGAAGAAT
>DASSBQ010000108.1:0-9805 GCA_035698625.1 Nitrospiraceae bacterium | reverse complement strand
ATAGCCGTGAGGATCCGCCCGTCGAGCGCGATCAAGTGGTTCAGCTTTTGATTCATCACGGCCAATTGATTCTCGATATAGTCAAATTCGGCTTGGTCGGGATCCAGCAGCATTCCTAATAGGTACCCCGCCACGCTTCCGCCATAGTACTTATCGATATAGGAAGTAGAGAATCCGTTATATAAAGCCGAAACTAAACTATCAACCACGCCGGCGACATCGAGAACGGAGCCGAACTCGATGCCAGCACCCTCGGCAGAAGCTGGTCCTACAGTGACCGTCCTCTCTGTCCCACTCCCAGCGTATGTTTCATGGGGGATGCCTCCGGGTGGAGACCCGGAGATAGGACGACCAAAATTCAGGCACGACACCATCCATACAGAAAGGGATGTGAGGATGATTCTTGCAGCGAACCGTGAGGCACATCTGGGGTGTAATGAGCGCATGCCGAACCCTCCTTAGCGATTCTCGGCCGGCGGGGTCGTCTGAATACGTATCGGTGCCCGATCGTCGTTATTTGGCGCCTCGCAAAGGCTCGAGCATTTTGGAGCGGTAGTCTTTCGCCGGGCTCGGCGTTGACGTCAGGCTCTGAGGGTGCGTTTCAATAATATCGTCGAATCGTTGGGCGCAGCCTTTCACGTCGTTCGGGTCTAATCGACAGGAGACGCACGCGGAATAACTCAGCGCATAAATGCGGTTGACGTCCGCGGCATCCGGATAGTCTCGTTCGAGCTGACTCTGCACACCCGCCTGTATATTGCCTCCAGCGAGCTTCGACATGAGGCCGGAAATCGATGCGGCAAAATTCTTCACCTTATTCTGATCCTCTGTGGATAAGCTCTGAGGCAGAGGGCAGGTTTCCGGCTTTATCAGCACCGAATCCACTCGACTGGCGCACCCTTGAATCAACACGAGCAGACCGATGCCCGCGACTATCACAGACGGGATGACTGATCGAATCATCTCTGAAGCTAGAGCTCCCATATTATTGTCTCCTTTCAGTCAGGTTCATGTGTGTGGGCCGGTGGATACGGGGGGGTAGGTGTACCTATGTATGTCGATCGGGTGGAGTTGTCAAGACCGGAAGCGTGATCGGCGGCATACTCATTGACAGTCTAGCCCTGGCGCAACAGCAGCCCTGATGATCGTTCCGGCACGCTCGGCCGATTGTCGTGCCGGCAACCATCACAGGTCTTCCCATGAGTTTTTCGGCGCCGGTTCCGAATTTTGCCTCGACCGAATGCCTCTGGTTGACTGCGGGGACGTCCCGCATTAGCCTACCGTTCGTACTCCATCTCGGATCCGCACTCATGTCCCATGTACGTGTTGAACACTCTCGAGCAAATGCCATCACGGTAGACGACATACGAAAAGTCTATTCGAGGGGTGGCTCGCAGCCGGTACGCGCGGTCGACGGCGTGTCGTTCGAGGTGGCGAGGGGTCAGATCTTCGGCCTGCTTGGTCCGAACGGCGCCGGCAAAACCACGCTGGTAAAGATTCTCACCACCATCACCGCACCGACTTCCGGCCAGGCCACAATCTGCGGCTTCGATGTGGTTCGTGAGGCGCTGGATGTGCGGCGGCAGATCGCGGTGGTCCTGCAGCAGACGGCCGTCGAAACCCTCCTCACCGTCGAAGACAACCTGCGCATCTATGCCTACTTGCATGGAGTGAATCCGGGCGACGTCCGCAAGCGCATGGATGCCGTCCTGGACGAATTCGATCTGCGCGAGAAGGCGCGCGAGACGGCGCAGGACCTCAGTCTCGGCATCAAGAGACGGGTGCAGGTGGCCAAGATATTTATGGTGGACTCCCCGGTGATCTTCCTGGATGAAAGCACGACCGGCATGGATCCTTTGATGCGACGGCGCGTGCTGGACCGCATCCGCCGGGAGGCTCGAAACGGCCGTACCGTGCTGCTCACGACCCAGGTTCTGAGCGAAGCGGAGGAGCTGTGCGACCGCATCATGATCATTCATCATGGGAAAATGCTCGCTGCCGGCAACCTCCAGGAATTGAGGCGGCTTTCGACCCGGATGTTTCGGGTCAGCATGACGTTCGAGCGCGGCCACGATGTGCGGGAACGGCTGCAATCGCTCAATCCCGTCGAGCTGCGCGTGGAGGACGAGCGGGTGGAATTACTCTACAAGGGCGAAGAAGCCCGGCTGTTGAGCACCTTGGCCGATCTGTCATGCACTGTTCCCGTTCGACATTTTGAAGTGCGCGGGGCCGGGCTGGAGGATATTTTCGTGGATCTGGTGGGTAAGCATGACGCCCGCGGGCTGGAGACGGCGCCATGAACGGAGTCACAGGGGTCTTTTACCGAGACTATCGCCAGCGTATTACAAACATCGCGTTCGTGTTCTGGGATCTGTTCGTCCCGGTCGCGTATCTGCTGCTGTTTGGTCTTGGGTTCGAACGAACCATTGGGCAGTTCAGGATCGACGGTCTTGACATAGGCTATGCCGACTTCTTCCTGGCCGGTGTGCTCGCCATGACGACCTACGGCATCGCCATGAATACGTCATGGACAGTGTTCATGGACAAGGATTCCGGCATCTTTTACGAACTGCTGACCTATCCGATCACGCGGCGGCAATTCCTGGTGGGCAAAATCTGCTTCAACGTCCTGTTGAGCGCCATGGGGTCTTTGTTCACCATACTCCTGGGCGCATTGACGATGCACGTGACGGTTCGATGGAGTTGGCTTCCCGTCACACTCCTGGTAGTGATGTGCACCACTGCCGGTTGGTTTTTCCTGTTCAGCATTTTGGCGATCAGGCTGGCTCGCATGGATGCGTTCAATACGCTGACGAGCGCCGCGTATATTATCCTCATGTTTCTGAGCAGCATGTTCTATCCCATCGATCAGCTTCCCGTGTGGTTTCGCGCGCTGGCCTGGCTGAATCCGATGACGTGGCAAGTCGATGTGCTGCGGTTCAGTCTGCTGGGCATCGGGTCCGCGACGACCGCCCTGTTGGAATTCGCCGGGTTCATGCTATTTACGCTGGCCTGTCTGTCTCTGGCGGTCAGAACGATTGATCGTGCGGGATAGCGGCCGGCTCCCTAGCAGGCTGTTGAAAAACGATTGTGCACCGTCCGAAAATCGATGGTTCGAATGTTTCGGGTGACGAGATAAGATCGCGCAGGATGTTCAAAAAGGCCTTCCAGCGCGGCCGCAACTAGGTGCACGGCGCGATGAATAAAGAGCGCCACGTTTGGCACGCCGGCATAGCTCATGAAGGACATCGCTTCATCGCTTGGGCCACCGACGCCTTGATGACATCAGCCTTACCACTTAGTTGCGAATCCTGAGTCTTTGGGGTACAATCCAGCGCAATCCAAGCGGAGAACTGGTCATGCGATATTTGATCCTGGCGCTGGTTCTCAACCTGCCTGCCGTGGCTGTCGCCGGCAATATCAAAGACACGGACCTCATCACGAGCAACACGTTTTTTCTTCCGCCGACGACCGCCACTACCGTCTATATACAGACACGCAATTCGTCGGACAACCAAGCCGTGTCTCTTCACGACCTGGGAACGCGGCTCGCCGCGAAAGGCTACCAGATCGTGCAGGATCACAATGCGGCACATTATATCCTCCTGGCCAACATCGTCTATTGCAATGTCACCAAGCCAGAACTCCCGGTGGAAGCGATGGTCGCAGGCGGCTACGGCTCAGGATTCGGTTCATCAATGATGAGCGGATTGAATAGCCTCGCCGGGATGGCCAGCATGGCCGGGCCGCAGGGCGCGGCGGTGGGCATGGGCTTGAGTGCGATCGGTGGGCTCGGCAGCGCGGTGGGGAACCTGTTCAGCGGACCATCCACGCCGACGATGCCGGACGATGTCAATTACGCCTGCGTGGCGGATCTGCAAATCACCGAGCGAGGCGCCGCATCCGCCGCACTCGTGAGCACCGGAAACGCCCGCCAGGCCGGCGTCTACCAAACGCGCCTTGCAGCCAGCGTGCATCAAAAGAAAATGAAGGAGGAGGAAGCCACACCCTTGCTCCAGCAGACACTCAGCGCGGCCGTCGCCGGGAATTTTTAGGGGATAGGATGTCGCTTGCGCCGCTTCGAGCCTGGCTCCCGTCGCTGCTCGCATTGCTCATCTTGTGCTGGTTCTCCACCGGTTGTTCGAACATCATCCGGCCAGGGTTGATGAACAGCAATACGATCTTTCTCGATCCGAACACCAATCGGACCGCCTATCTTCAGCTGCGCAATACCTCCGAGAACCAAACCGTGACCCTGACCGACCTCTCGGCAAAAACTGGCGGCCAAGGGCTATCAACTGGTGAAGGATCCGGAACAAGCGAACTATTGGATTCAGGCCAAGACAGTCTATTGTCACCGGGCGGCCGAAGGTGTGACGCCGGAATCCGTTGCGAAGGCGAACTTCGGCGCCGGGATCAGCAGCGGCGGCGCCGCGATGGCGGCCGGCGGCGACATGATGGGCGGCGCGCTGCCGGGCATGGGAGCCATGCCGGATGTGAATGCCATGATAGCTCAAGCCATGGCGATGAGCGGAGGCCGCGGAGGGTTTCCGGGAATGCACCCGCCTCCGAAGGAAGAAGGCGTCACGTATCTGTGCGTCACCGACGTGCAGATTACGGATCGCCGTCTGGGACAATCAATAGGTCGCCCGATGTCGGAGCACACAACGAACGGTCCCAAGGTTCAACAGATGCGAATGGTCGGCCATGTCCGCCAGAAAGACTTGGACATTCCCGAGGCGACCCCCATCATTCAAGAAAAATTCAATACCGGCATTGCCGGTCTCTTCTGACCTCGGGCGCTTTAAGGGCGCGCTGAATCACACGACTTTCTTGCGCTGAGCCGGCAGCTGACCTTCATTCCGTCTCTGATAGAGCCCACCGGGTAAAAGACAGTTGTCCCGCTCGATGTCCAAGGGAGACAGGAGAAACTTATGCGCTGCCGCTTCGATCACGTTGATTTGCGGGTCCGGAGCCTTGTCGAGGCCCGGCCATTTTATGAGACGCTCTTGCCGGCGCTGGGCTTTACGCACGATGCCCATGTAGACGAGTGGCTGCAGTATGAAGCGGAAGGAACCGATGGGGCGCTCGAATTTTTCGGCGTGACCGAGTCGCCGCGGCACGTCGCGAATGAGTGCCGGATTGCATTCGGCACAGGCGGCATCCAGGAGGTTGATCGGTTGGCTGCAATCGTCATCCATGCCGGCGCGCGGAATGTTGAAGGACCGGCCCACGAGATTCCTCAACCCGGGGAGACGATTTATTATGCCGTCTTCTTCGAGGATCCCAGCGGCAATCGGCTGGAGATTTGCTACCGAGGAATCAAATAGAGGCTCTTCCGGATTCTGTGTGGGTATCTGGTCGTCATGACGGTACCTGGTGAACCAACAATCTGCGCGACTCGGCATGGAGCAGCCTGCCCTGCTCAGACACGTCGGCTCGACCGCACTACGCGTCGCCGTCGCTCGCCTGCGGAACTCGCCGTGTCCTCCGGTGGGACCGAGACACGGCTCAAACAGTCCTCGCCGTCCGCCGTCGCGGTGGCACGGCGGAGCGCCCCGGCTCGCGAAGTCCCGGTGCCCTCGCTTCCGTGGTTCGCGACGCAGGCTGCTCCATGCCCCCGCGAGGCCGTCCGGGCCGGGGAGCCGCGACTTTGCAGGTGAGGCCCGCTGATGTGTGACTACGGCGACCCCCGCGAGGCCCGGCCGTCCAGGGCTGCGATACTCCAGGCCTGGACGGACCGGAGACCCCCGCTGGGGGATGGGGGGCGCCGCAGCCGGGCCGCCGCGCCACTACAGCAGCGTGGACGAGCCTGCGTGGAGCGGAAACCTTGCCCGGACGGGACACAAGTGAAGCCCCGCACGATTTCCTGAAGAGCCCAAATAGAAATGGCTTCCATCGTTGTCTTGCCCGCATACGGCTTTATCCTGATTCGATAGTTGTTTATACTCTCACCGGGTTTTTTGCGGTCCCACACTGACGCCTTTCATATTGCAGCCGTTCCGGCATGGCACAACCGGAGTATGTCTTTCATCAAGTCGAGCATGAGAAGGAGCTGGAACGGCTTCGCGCGATCGAACGTGAACTTGACTCTGCGAGCCGCCGCCGGCTCCTCGCCACGGGGTTGCAGGCGGGTTGGAGATGCCTGGAAGTCGGGCCTGGCGCGGGCTCGATTCTGGATTGGTTGAGCGGCGTGGTTGGTCCATCAGGACGAGTGTGTGGCGTCGATTTGTCGACAAAATTCCTTCCCCTCCAGTACCCCGCTCATGTGGATATTCACCAGGGCGACATCCGAACGATACCGTTACTCGATGCTTCGTTCGATCTCGTCCATGCGCGCTATGTCCTGATCCATCTGCCTGATTACGAAGCCGCCCTGTCAAGGATGCTTGCCTGCCTGAAGCCGGGCGGTTGGCTCGTTCTCGAAGAGCCGGATTTTTCCGCTTCGCGTGGCATTACCGGGGATGCGGCGGAACTGGACGCGGTGAGCCGAGTGAATCAGACGATCAAAGTCATGTACGACAAATTAGGCATGGACTATGCGTTGGGCCTGAAGCTGCCAGCCCTGCTACAGCGAACAGGAGCGAACGGGCTGATTGTGGAAAATGATGCTCCGCTGTCTGCCGGTGGGTCCGGCATGCCGGCGATTATGAGAATGTCTGCGGTGCAATTGCGGGAACAGTATCTGGCGACCGGCGTCGTGACCGAACAAGATCTCGACGAGTACTGTCGCTTCGCCGATGATCCGAGAACATGGGCCGTCTATTACGCCACTGTGGCCGTGAGCAGTCGCAAGTCCGGATGATCACCGCGTCCTGGCGGGCATGTCGCATCTCTTCAGAACGGCTTGTGAGAATGAGCGAGGATACGACCAAAGAAGTCCGTGAGCTGGTGGACAGCGTCTACCGCTCGGAATCGCGTCAGGTGCTTGCCACGTTGATCCGCCTCCTCGGGGACTTTGAGGCGGCCGAAGAAGCGCTGCACGATGCCTTCGCCGTGGCGGTCGAACAATGGGGGCGGGATGGTGTCCCGGCGAATCCGAGGTCCTGGCTCGTCTCGACCGGTCGCTTCAAAGCCATCGATGGGATGCGGCGACGCGCCCGGTTCGATGCATCGCTGACTGAACTTGCCAAACAACTGGAAGTCAGTACCGGTGAAACTGAGGAATGGAGTGATGAGACAGTCGAGGACGACAGGTTACGACTGATCTTCACCTGTTGCCATCCGGCTTTGGCGCCCGACGCCCAGGTAGCGATGACCTTGCGCGAAGTCTGCGGACTTACCACCGACGAAATCGCTCGCGCGTTTCTCACCAAGCCCCCCACGGTCGCCCAGCGGATCGTCCGCGCCAAGGCAAAGATACGCGATGCCCGCATTCCCTATGAGGTGCCGTCGGAGACAGATTTGCCGGATCGCCTGGAGGCGGTGCTCCGAGTGGTCTATCTGGTGTTTAATGAAGGGTACAGCGCGTCATCGGGTGGGTCGCTCATCCGGCATGATCTCGCTGGAGAGGCGATCCGCCTGGGGCGGTTGGTGATCGAATTGCTTTCTGATCCTGAAGCGGTCGGGCTATTGGCGCTGATGTTGCTGCAAGACTCGAGGCGTGCGGCGCGCACGACGCCGACGGGCGATCTGATTCTCCTGGAAGATCAGGATCGTACTCTGTGGAACCGGGATCAAATTGTGGAAGGGACAGCACTGGTGGAGCGGGCGCTGGCCTCTCGTCAAATCGGAGTCTACACGATCCAGGCGGCGATCGCGGCCGTGCATGCCCAGGCGCCTGGTCCCGCTGCCACTGATTGGGCACAGATCGTGGCATTATATGACCTGCTGATACGGGCTGATTCGTCGCCGGTGGTTGAGTTGAACCGTGCGGCGGCCGTCGCCATGCGGGATGGTCCATTGGCCGGTCTCACTCTGATCGAAGCCATCCTCGCGCGAGGTGAGCTTGGCAACTATCACCTGGCGCATGCAGCCCGGGCGGATCTCTGCCGGCGACTGGGCCGGGCGCCGGACGCACGAGCGTCCTATGAGCGGGCGCTAAGCCTCACGCAACAGGAACCGGAGCGGCGGTTTCTGAAGCGGCGGCTGCGGGAGCTGGAGAAAGACTAGGGCTGGGCCGCTGACTACTGGTCTTCAGACTGATCCGATTCCTTTTGGCGGTCGAAGAACCGTCGATACTGATCTCGCTTGGCCCGGAGAAGTGGAAACATGGAACTAAAGACGTCTTGTGGCGGCCTTCTTAGGCGCACTATTCCTGCTTCAGGGAGGAGTACGGCATGGCGGAACTGCTTATGCGAGCCGCGCTGCCGAACTTCTTTGGATGCCAGTCGCTCTAGAAGTTTCACAACCTCGCGAGGCTTGAGGACCGGTGGTTTGCTCATCCGCTAATGGAACTGCACGGTTTGAATACCCACGAATTCGGTTTCCAGCGTCGGCTCACCATCCTCGATCGAGCAGCATGCCGATGACCTCGCGCTCCGGACTTGTTTAGCAGCGCCTGCCTCGGCAAGATAGCAAGATCAATGTGGACGCCTGCGTTCGGCACGACGCCGAGTGCTCTGAGGAGAGTTGCCGCAATGCGTAAAAATCAAGTGGCTTTGACGACCGCCGAAAAGGCCGCCTTCATCAATGCGGTGCTCGCGTTGAAACAAACTCCCAGCGTGCTGCATCCGGATGACGGCTCCTTAAGCCGATATGATGATTTCGTGGAAGTCCATTTGAACGCGATGATGGTCATGATGAATAATGAACCGAGCTGGGCACATCAAGGACCGGTGTTCGGCCCATGGCATCGCGTCCTGCTCCGTCAATTCGAATTGGAGCTGCAGAAAATCGAGCCGCAAGTTGAAATTCCGTACTGGGATTGGACGAGGGCCGACTCCCGATCGCGGACCTCTTCTCTCTGGCGCAACGATTTCTTGGGACCGGATGGGCGCACATCCGGGCCGCAAACCGGCAAGGTGATGAGTGGGCCGTTCGCCTTCGATGCCGGCAACTGGGCCATCCGCGTGAAAGACCAGCCCGACACTCCTGACTATCTGGTCCGACGGCTCGGGCGCGCCGCCGATGCGCGTTCCCTGCCGACCGCCGCCGCCCTCAACGCGGCGCTCGCGGCTATCCCATACGACTCGGCTCCGTGGGAAGATAGCTTGCGTGATCCGAGCGATCCGGCGGAGTGGCGGGGCTTTCGCATCCAGCTTGAAATTCCGCTTCACAATCTCGTCCACCGGTGGGTGGGCGGCAATATGGTCGATATGAGCTCGCCGAATGATCCGGTCTTCTGGCTCCATCACTGCAACATCGATCGGCTGTGGGCGGAATGGCAGGTCATGCATCCGGACGAGGAGCCTTATCTTCCCGAAGAGGGCGCCCCGACCGGCCAGAACCTCAACGAGCCGATGATCTTCAACATGCCGGGCGAACCCTTACCGTGGCCCGAGCAATTCACGGCTGCCGAAGTGCTCGATCACCGCGATCTAGGAGTACGGTACGATACGGACCGGGAGGACAGAATGGTTCGTGAGGCGAAACGGGCGAAGGCGGCGAGACGAGAACGCGACTCCCTTCCCATGTTCGTCCTGCCGAGCGAAATCCCGGCGCTTTCGAAGAAAAAGCGAGCCAAGCCGCCGAGCAAGCCGAAGCCACGAAAGCCGAAATCAAAGAGAAAGCGGCACAAGCCGTCTGGAAGGAAGCGATCCTGAGGTTTTTCAGAGGGAACGCCTCAGATGCGGTTTCTTCCATACAGTTGTCTTGATTCGATCCCCAATGTCATCGTCGACGGTGCGCCGGCCCGGCATACGGT
>DASSBQ010000107.1:0-4648 GCA_035698625.1 Nitrospiraceae bacterium | reverse complement strand
TGGCCCTGACCATGGTGCTGGCGGGCTCCTTGAGAGGTGCGGGAGACACCCGATTCATCATGTGGGCCACCATGGCCGGCATGTGGGGCATCCGAGTGCCCATCGCGTTCGTCGCGACCTTCTGGCTGAAGCTGGATCTCTGGTATGTGTGGAGCGCAATGATTGCGGACTGGACGGTGCGGATGGCGCTGTTGTTGTGGCGCTATAGGTCCGAACGCTGGCAGGAGATTAAAGTCATCGCTCAGGAGTAATTATCCTCTAACAATGCTTCCTTTCTTCGGCAGGCGGGCGCGTATCCTTGCCTGCACCCACTCGCACCTCAATATGCCCGACCGCTTTGACGTGGGCACAGAGATCTCCCAGACCCGGCGCGATGAAACGGAATGGTCCGCCCTTTGAAGCGGGAATGGGTTTCCCTTCCATCTCGTACAACAACAGACCATGCCGGCGCGCCTGCTCCAAGGTGAGCGTCGCCGCATACCGCCGGTCTTGCGAATGGATGGTCACATGGTCGGCGTGAATACCCAGTGCCGGTATTTCCAGCAGGCCGTTCATCGTGACGGCGCGGCCGGTCAGACCTAGCCCGAGGGCTCCGACATCTTCCACCCGGTGCTCTGCCGGGAGTTGCACGAGGGCTCGGCGATCCAGCGAAAGAGGCTGCACCACATCGCCTTCGATCCGGACGACATCGGGTCCGGATCGCTCCCTCGCCGTCATAACGGTAATGAGCGCGGTCAAAGCCTCATTGACCGGGGTCGGAATGCCGAATTCACGGCCTTGCCGGACGATGAATCCGTTCAAGTAGTCGATTTCAGTCGGGCGCCCGGCTTTCCAATCGTCGTACATCGAGGTGTGAATGTCGCGGATCTCTTGCGTCCACTTGACGACTTTGTCGGCCATGTCCGAAGACAGAGGCACTTTCATCGCAGCCGAAACGGCTGTCACTTCTCCCACTATTTGACGGATAACCCGCATCATGTCCGGGTTATCCAATGCCTTGGCGACCTGATCGTTGATCAACACGGTGATGGGATTGAACACGCAATTCCAGCACATCTTTTCCCATTTGCTGCGTCTGATATCGTTCGAGAGCTGGCAGGGAATTCCTGCGGCGGTAAAGAGAGCGCGGATTTGGAGCAGTCGTTCACTCTCATGCCCCATGAACTCCCCGATCGCGACTGCCCCTTTCTTGTAATGATCGATGATCCCGGGCTCGGCGATCTTGGAGTAGATGAAGGCGACCCCGCCCACCACGCAATCCCGTTTCAGCCGCGCCAGGATGCGGTCTTCGGTATCGATTCCGTTCTGCAACGTCAGGAGCGCGGTGCGATCGTTCAACACCGGCTCCAGCTGGTCCATGACCCCGTCCAAATCATAGGCCTTCACGGCGAGCACAATCAGATCCGGTTGCGGAAGCTCGGACGGATCGGAGGCCGCGAGCGGGCGCACGGTGAACGATCCCCCGGCGCTACGGATCGTGAGCCCGCGCTGCCGCACCGCGGATAAGGTCCCGGGCCGCAATAAAAAGGCAACGTTCGGATTCTGCTTGGCCAAATGGGCGCCGAAGAACCCGCCGACCGATCCGGCTCCGACGATCATGATCTGGTTCATGTTCATCCTCATTGTCACTGGTTGCATAAAGAATGGAGCGTACTATAGCATGCCCCTCACCGGGTCAAACAGCCGCCGATCCGGCCGCAACTCATGATTGATTCTCCTTCCCTTGACCTACTTAAGCGACGAGTGGCATCGGCTCGATCCATCACCGTAATGAGCGGAGCCGGCATTTCGGCAGACAGCGGCATACCGACATTTCGTGGAGCCGACGGGCTCTGGAGAACGTTCCGTGCGGAAGACCTCGCCACTCCGGAGGCCTTTGCACGAGATCCTCGCCTCGTTTGGGAATGGTACGACTGGCGGCGCGGCCTCATCGCCGCCTGCCGGCCGAATCCGGCTCACGACGCGATCGCCCAATTGGAACGGCGCTCGCCCGATTTTTGGTTGATTACTCAAAATGTGGACGGTCTGCATCGGGAGGCCGGCTCGCAAAAGCTGTCCGAGATTCACGGCAATATCTGGATGGTCCGGTGCACCGGCTGCGGCCGCGTCGCAGAGAATCGAGAGGTCCCGCTCACTTTGCTTCCGGCATGCCGGGACTGCAGAGCATTACTGCGGCCCCATATCGTCTGGTTTGGAGAATCCCTGAATCCCGATGACCTGGAACAGTGCGAGGCAGCGCTCGAATCATGCGACCTGTGCCTGGTCATCGGAACGTCCGGGGTCGTCTATCCGGCGGCTGGGTTCGCCGCGCTCGCGAAGCAGCACGGCGCCTACGTGGCCGAAATCAACCTTGATCCCACGCCGAACTCCGACTTGGTGGATGCGGCGATTCGCGGGAGGGCAAAGGATATTGTTCCGGAGTTGCTACGCGTCTGAAGAGAGCAGCGGATACAGCGCGTCCAAACTCCTGATCATCGGCACATCGGCGGCGGCTGGTTCACCGTCTCTCAAGAGCAACACGCCGGTGAGTCCCGCCCGGCGGGCTCCCTCGACATCTTCATCAAAGCTATCCCCGACATGCATGGCGTCGTCCGGGTCTACCGCATGCTTGTCCAGCGCCTGCTTATAGATCACCCCGGACGGTTTCGCCGCATGGGCCAGGCTGGAGATGGTCACGGTCTCAAAAAACTCTTCAATGCCCAACCCCCTGAGCACTGCAAACAGCCTCGAATCGAAATTCGAAATGATGCCGAGTTCCAACCCTCTCCCCTTCAAGTTTTTCAGCACTGTGACGGTTTCCGGATAGAGCAACCATGTCTCGGGGCGGGCGAAGGCGTCAAAAACTTCGTCAAAAAAGTCGTCGAACCGCTCGAACATGCCGACCCGATAGAACACGTTGTGCACGATATCGAACCACCAGAGACGCTCGCACTGTTTGATCTCCGCCGGTTCGGTCGCGGCAAATACCGGCGGGGGCGCCTCCCGAAAAGCCCGTGCGAACGCGCTTTTGATGCCGGACACCGAGGCGTTGTTCTTCTTGAAGCCGTGGCGTTCCGCATACCGCATGTAGATATCCGCCACCGATCCGTTCACATGGAACAATGTACCGGCCGCGTCAAAGAAGAGGACTTGGAACCGACTTGTGTTCATCTTTCACCCGCCGCGTTCTGATCCTGGGAGATCGCCCTATCGACCTACAGATCCGCGATACCGGCCTTCCCCATTGACGCCGAATTTTATTGATGCCTTCCGTTGAAGTCAAAGCGTGCGGTTCGCGCTTTTCTTTGACAGCTCGCGGAGCCTTTGCTAGCTTCGCACTATTGGACTCATCGGAGCCTTCGATGCCGGCATCCATCTTCATTATCGACAGCAGCCCGGCCGTGCGGCGGATGGTCGAACAGATCTCGTCGCCGCAGGGTTACGAGGTCGTCGGTTTCCAGGACGGGCCCGCCGCCCTGGAAGCGGCACGGCGGACAACGCCGGCGTTGATGATCGTCGATTATCATCTCGCCAAGATGACCTTTTCCGGCTTCTGTAAAGAAGTCGCCAAACGGGACAGCCTGGCAGAGATGGTTCTGATGGCTTTGGTCGATGTGGCTGATCGAGTGGATGAACAGCACCTGCGCGCGCTGGGTGTGCGGGCTTTTCTGAAAAAACCGCTCCAAAAAGAGCAAGTGCTGGACGCCATCAAGCACCTGAAACAAGAATCGACGCGCCCGACGGCATCCATCCCGGCGCTGAAGAAACGCGCATGGCCCCCCGATTCGACCGCTACAGATATGGAGGGACCGGCGGCGTCCTCCATGGACCCCGAACGGGACAGCGCTTCAGACCGGGAAAACCCTGCGCACGAGGAGTCGCTCATGACGCCATCAACTTCTCTCCCAACCACCGGCACAACGCCGGCCCCGGTGGTGGAAAGCACCTCTCCATCGAATGGAACCGCGGCCGCAGAAGAGGCAATGCGAGGATTCCTCAATCACCTGCTTCAATCGGTCGTTCAGCAGACAGAGCAGAGAGTTTCGGAACTCATCCCCCTGGTCGTCGCGAAAGAGCTCGCGCTTCACATGTCAAAAGCCGTGCAGGAAGAGGTACGTGAGCAGGTTGCCACGGCTCTATCGGCGGACCGAATCGACGCAGCGGTCAGCGCGGGCATCCTGAATGAATTGCCGAAGCAGGCGGCCTCACAGTTGGCCGTCCTAGAGAGTACCGTGAAGCGACAACTCGGGGAGATCGCGCCGCTCCTCGTGGAGCAGACCAGCGAAAGACTGATTCGCGATATGACCGCCGCCGGCCTTGAGAAACACGTGCCACAGGCCGTCCGTGATCATCTCGGCCCGGTAGATATGGTGATCAGAGACGAAGTGCGCCAGGCGGTTTCGCTCTGTGCCCGGCAGACCACCGAGGACATCGTTCGAGAGACGGCGCCCGACGTGATCCAGAAAGCCGTTCACCTGATTGTTCCGGACGTTGCAGAGGCGCGGATCAGAGAGGAAATCACCCGCCTTACCGCTCCTGAATAAGTGAACTATTCCAGCCTTCGCGTTCCTACCGTTTCGCTTTTTTTGCCGCCGCCCGCCTCGCTTTGGCGAGATTTTTCACGCGCTGCACATTCTTCCGATGCTTTTTTCTGGTCTTCCGGTCCTTC
>DASSBQ010000106.1:0-11545 GCA_035698625.1 Nitrospiraceae bacterium | reverse complement strand
TTTTGATCTCTTGGATAGACTTGTTCATATCGGGCCGGACACACATCGCATACCGCCCGACCGAGTTGGCGAGAAGATGACGCTGGCGCCGGGTACGTGGCTACGCCTGCTGAGCATCGCACGATGCTTATTGCTGCAGCTGATCGGCTTATTGGCTTATCGAAAGGTCATCCGAAGCGCATTGCCAAATTGATTGAGAAGATCAGTATCCTCGACACAAGAAGAATTGAGACCACTCTTCTTCTCGTCGATCAGTTCACGACTGCTGGTGCCTCGGATGAAGATAGAGAAATTATACGAGCTGCTCTTCGCGGTCATATCCACTGGCATCGCAACTACGATAAGACGCGCGGTCAGGCGCTAGACGCAAAGCTCCGAAGAGTTGAAGACATCTATGAAAGACTCGCACCAGCGGATCTTATCGTTCGCCATCGTTGGTTCTTCACTGACGGTTGGCCAAAGTTGCCTGCCCGTGTTCGGGATGAAGGTTTTCACAAACGTGGAGAGCTTGTGGAGACTTGGCGCATAAATGCTCTCCGCGAAATTTACCTTGAACGTGGCATGTCGGGAATTGAAGAGTTGGTGAACGCCTGTGCACCCGAAACCTGGTATATCGGCCTTGCCCTCGAAAAGCTCGGACGCGAGATAGAAGCGTTGACAGAATGGATTGTCGAGGAGGTGGTGACTTTCAATTCAATGAACCGCTCACAATGGCAATATCGGGATTGCTTCGCACAGCAGCGCCAGAGCATTCAGCAGCTCTGATCAAAAACATCCTAGAAAGAGCCAAAAACGATCATTGGGATAACGGGAGGATCGGTTTCTAGTCATCGCGCCCGAGGAACGACATGGTACGCCAATCTATCCGCGTCACGATGGCGTCATAGTCCCATTCACGATTCTCTCAAACCAGGTCTCGACAAGCCGTTGGCATGCGAAGCTGCCTGCTCCCTGATCCAGACTACAAAGCGAACGCCGGCTCCGGCGCCCATGAGGCCGAAACGGTATAGTCGCCATTCCAAGGAGGCCCGAGAATAACCCGTTCCGCACGACTCAACCGATCGATGGCGCAAAATACCTGGGCCCACCCCTCCTCGCGAAACACGTCGCTCAGGATATCGAGGGATTGCGGCCCATGAATCTGCAACAGGTCTACAATCTGTTCGTCAATGGAGTCTGCATCCGACTCGCTACCGATCCTTTTGGGAGAGTACTGGTTCATAGGTTCTCCATTGTTGTGCTTGCCGACTCAAACCGACCCTCTCTTTCCGCCGGCGCTCACAGCCGGTTCCCGAGGAGGGAATTACCGGATCTTTCTGGTTTCCCTCCTCGGACTGACGGCCGGCGTCATACGGAACCGGGCCACAGCGTATGCAGCGTCCCTATCGCGACGGCACGCTCGCCAATTGCCTGGACTCAATCAATGCATCAAACAATTGATTAAAATCGGCCTCGGCGGTCTTCACAAAGACACCACGATTGCCGCCGACGGCGATCGTCAAATCTCCACCCGAATACGCCCATCCTTGTTCGGGAATCCAATTGAAGCCGCTGATTTTGGAATGAGCGACGGCCAAGGTTCCGAGCAGTTGACTGACCGCGGCGGCGAATTGAGCCGTCAAGTCCGCCACTTCGGGTGAGAGCTGGTTGTTTTTCGACTGAAACTCTTTCACCTTCCCGTCGGCCGAAAACTCCCCGGACGCGACGACACCCTTGAGCCTGAGCAATTCATCCAATGATCTTGCCATGCTGAAAGCTCCTTTCGCTTTGTTCGGACCTGTGAGAAGCGCTTATCCATGAAACAATTACAGCTTGGCGATCGACACCTCCGTCGATTTCACCAACGCCGGCACGTCCGATCCTACCTTCAACTTCAAATCGGCGATGGATCGACTCGTGATCACCGACGTCACGATCCCTCCCGGCGTCTCCACATCGACTTCCGACAAGACCGGACCGGGGACAATCTCTTTGATTTTTCCCCTGAACTGATTGCGTGTATTGATCGCTTTAATCGCCATGCTGCTCCTCCGTGAATTATGGGAATGTCGTTCAGGAAGGCGGCCAAAGAGGCATTCCCGGTTATTCATACTTGATCGCCTTGCACATGAGCTGTTGCACCTTGCATGCCGCCCGATTGGCGGGACTTTTTTAGAGACGCGCCTGCTATTGGAGCAGCACAATCTGTTGGCTTGCTGCTGCATGGGCAGCACTTCATCGATTCCGCCAACCGGCAGGCCGAATTGAATCAGCCGGTTCCTCCGTCTGAGGTACCTATGAGGTACCTATATGGTACTTATATGGGAGCCTGTGGTAGCCTACGCCGCATGCGAGATGGCGCAGCGTTGAACGACCGCGTGATTACAGAGGAGTTGCAACGGCTCATTGCGCTGGCTGGCCGCTCCGACGCCCCCGTCCTTATCCATGGTGAACCCGGATCCGACAAGGAAGTCGTTGCACGCCTCCTGCACACGCAGAGCCGCCGAGCCGGCGGTCCGTTCATCGTCGTCGATTGTGGTGGGGCCGGCGGGAAATCGGTTGAAACTGAATTGTTTGGGTACTGGACCGACGTACTCGGAGCAGCGGCCGCCGCGAACCCCGGACTCATCGCGGCAGCCGAAAGGGGCACCCTTTTTTTTCAGGAACTGAACGACATCCCCGGACCGATTCAGATCCGGCTCTCGAAGTTCCTTGACCAAGGGGCATATCAAGCAGCAGGAAGCAAGCGGATGTTGCATGCGGATGTCCGCATTGTCGGCGCCACCACTCAGGATCTGCAAGCACGCGTGCTGCAGGGGCGATTCAGTGATGACCTGCTCTATAGGATCAGTGCAGTCACGCTCCGGGTCCCGCGCTGGGGGAGCGTTTGAACTTGAGGGCTGTACTCACACACTCTTAAACGGATACAGGTCTCGGACCTTCCTCCCCCTCTCTTGCGAACACCTTTAAGACGAACTTCCTTTTAAGGTTGGACCCCATCACTCGCCCCTTATCGCTGCCGGTACCCCTTGCGTTGCAAGCAGTCATCAATTATCTGCCCCGCCGTGCGACCTGTGTGAGGGTCCATATCTCTCGCTTGTTCATCGGCCTGCTTGGCACACTGCTGGTGGTCATATTCAAAGCTATTCATCCCCCTCGTCGGGTGTTCCCAATCCCCCGTCGCACAGCCCATCGTTAAGAGGAGGAGTGAAGTGATGTGCCACAAATGCACTGCCGCACCTCCTTTGACGGATCGTCAAACCGCCATGATAATTCATACTCTAGCTGAGCTGTTGCGAGCTAGGAAAGGCCACGGGTTCTCGCCATCTCTCGCTGGATTAGACGACCACGTAGAGCGGGCAAAGGCCCCGTTTCCTGACAGACGCCAACACCGCGGGTCATGGTCCGGCCGATTGCGGCACCATACCGGGTGTTTGAAACGGCTGCGGCTGCGTCGCCTTCTTCTCACCCAGCGACGCCAACCAGAACACGAAGAGAATGCTGACCCAGAAGAACAGCACGTTGAACGAGATCATGTTGGCCGCGAATCCCACCGTATGGGTGTAGGCCCACGGACTGTTGTCGCGCATGAATTTCGTTGACATGCCAGAAGAGCCGGACGGACGAGCGAATGTACCCCATCAAGGCCATCATCCAAGTGAATTCTGTCGCCAGCATGACCAAGGCGTATTTGACTGCGTCCGGCCATTTTTCCCCATTCCACCGGTCCGGCCAGTTTCGCGCCGCGCAGCATGAACAGATTGAGCGTCGTCATGAACACGAGGCAAGGCAAGGTGGTGGGTCACTTGCGGCACCGACAGACCCACGCGCACGTTCGCCGGGATGTAATAGCCGTAAATGGCAAGCCAGATGATATTCAGGGCGCCGATGGCGAAAAAGCAGCCCATGAAGATGTTGCCGAACTTCGCCCAGGACACGACGGGAACCTTGTTGCCACGCGGATAGCACAGCGCATCGCCGGCGGGGAACACTCGTAGAAGAGGCAGTGGACGCCTGGCGCTGGACTATCGCCGCGAGGTTCCACCATCTCCGAACAAAACAGGCGCCGCGGCGCTTCGTGTGGCGGACCCCATGAGACTTACCAGACCGAAATGACGCCTCGCTCCACGGTACCGCCACGAGGAGCGTTTCTGAGGGAGGGCCGCTCAACGCGGTTCCGGCAGATCACTGAATCCTCGATGTTGCCACAGTTGATGCACCGAGCGCCGAACTTCCCAACCCGCGTGTCCTCATGTTTCACATCATACAATGATTCGATCATCATAAACCCGCTGCAGCGTGTGCAATTCATCGCCCCTCCCTTTCTGTATGCCATGCGACATTGAAGGTATCGGCCGCAGATCAGGCCTCCTGTCCGGCATGTCGATGCATGGCGCATACCATGAACGGTCGGCATCGCGACAGCATACCAAACTGTCGCGATTACACAGGATTCAGCGAGCCATGATTGGACGGCAGGAAGCAGGCATGACCAAGACCACGAGCAATCACGATATTAATCGCTGATAATCGTGACATTTCGTGGAGGCGGACGCTCTCACAAAGGCAATCGATGAGGTGGAACAAACTCAACGTGTCGCCATGCTTCGTAAATCACCACAGCGACCGTATTGGATAAATTGAGACTTCGGCTTCCCGGGACCATGGGCACGCGAATACGCCGTTCTTCAGGGAATGTGTGGAGAATCTCTGCCGGCAGTCCGCGCGTTTCAGGGCCAAACACAAACGCATCGCCTTCGGCATAGTCATTCAGATCATACCGCTGCGAGCCTTTGGTCGACACGGCAAAGATACGGCGTTCTTTCAAGGTGCCGGCGCAATCAACCCAATTGTAATGGACCGTGAGCGTGGCGAATTCGTGATAGTCCAGTCCGGCCCGGCGTAATCGCTTGTCGTCCAACGTAAAACCCAATGGTCTCACGAGATGCAGCGCCACGCCGGTATTGGCGCAGAGCCGGATGATATTGCCGGTGTTCGACGGGATTTCCGGTTCAAAAAGAATGACGGCGAACATCAAGCAGCGAGCGTCCCTGCCTTTCTCTCTACCGAATCAACTCAACAGTTCCTTCGGAATATTGCCGCCGTTGTCCGCAAGTTTCTTCATGACGGTCTTATGCAACCACATGTTCACCTGCGCCGAGTCGGTTCATTTTGTCGGCGGGGCATCTAGCTCGGCCGCCGGTTCCTTGCGCGCCGTAGGACTGCTGTCCAGCTCCAATAGTTTGAGAAGATCCACGATCGATGTTTCCCAATTCACTTTTTCTTTGTGCTTCCCGGCGAGGCCTATGGCGCAGTCTGCGGCGCTGCCTGAGCGGAAGCATCACCGAAGCCGAGCTTTTCTAGAATTGTGACGAAAAGACCCATATTGGCTCCTTTCTATCCATTACAGCGGATCAAAGGCTGTCTGGTTGTGCGATATGATGGATTGGATAAGCGGCCGCCCAAGTACGAAGTCTAGTCGGCTTCGAATGTTCATTCAACATTCAAGTTTGCATACGTTTCCCTTTCTTGGGCCGCCCGAGCTTTCACTTGGGCGCCGTCATCTGATCTTGAGCCACATGGCCGGTCATGGCTTTTTCGATAATGTTGTGCTGAATTTCCAACGCGATGACGCGCGCAAGTTGCTCCGCCGACAGCGCGCCCATGGGCAAGCCCTTTGTATCCTGGTAAAACGGGTCGTAAGGTACAGCCAGCCGATACGTGTTCACCAATATCGTGGCCGGTTGAAGCATTCGACCGGCTTCCCCGACGGCCACAGCTTTGTCTTCCGACAGCACTCTGGTGCGCGTAGCCCAATCGCGTTGATCAATTTTGACGAAGGCGACGTTCCAGATTTTGCCATCCAGCAGATTCGTGACCGCTTTCGGAGTGTGCTCGCTGAAATAGGTATCCTGCACGATCTTCTGTAAGGCTTCACGGACCCGGATATCATAGAGTTTGGTGGTGGAGTCCGATTGCGTCGGTGGAACCAGCGTGGTGGTCCCGACTTCATAGTAGGATTGTCCTTCTAAGCTCTTGTGGTCATCGATAGTTTTCAAGTAGCTGCCGAACAATTCTTGAAGAATGCGGGCTCGCTCGTCTCCCGACATCTCTTGAATCTCTTTGTCGCTACGGATGCGGGTATGTTTGAGATCCCGTTCAACCGCAACGGTCTTGGTTTTGGGACTTGTATCGGATTTGCTAACCACCCATTGAAATTCTCTGGCAAGAACCGGGACAAGCTGGTCGGGATGGTTCAGATATCCCTTCTCGTTCAGCGACGAGGCACTGATCAGTAATTTGACCCGTCCAGGATCCTTGGTGCGGGCGACCAAAAAGGGAAAGGTCTTCCCCTCCTGATTAACGACGGTCGGCTCAATGATGACTTTTTCAAGTAGATCTTTTTTCAACGCTTCATCGAACCGCTGATAGTCGGTCCGATGTTGCACCATGAACCTGAAAGCATCCACGACGGTCTGGACAGTCGCATCGGCCTGGGCCTGATCAAGTCCTCCGGCTTTCGCCGTTGCCGCGCCCTTGGCCAAGAACACTTCAAAGGACGCGCCCGGAATCGCGTGTCCTGGCCCCATCGTCCCATGCCGGTCCTCGCCCGCATGGTTACGCCCTTGATGATTCGCGCTCGCCGATGGCACGGGCCAAGCCGGCCACACGACCGCGAATACGCCGATCACAGAGACTGGTAAGACAGCGTTTCGCATCCATCGGACGACGGGATGGTCATTTCTTTGATGGTCTCCGCTATAGTCCGTTGGTATCTGGTTCATGGTCACCTCCACGACAAAGAGACTCATCTGTAGGACAAGAGTAACCGGTCTTGCGCTGCGATTCTACCCATCTCCGAGCCGTCTTCTCCGTGGCTTTCGTCACACGACCGTCTCAGGGCTTGGCAAATCCGTCGGAGAATGCAACGTGTGGCTCTTCAGTCGGCTGACAAGGTAAAGAACCGTGAGCAGATCAACTCAAGACGCTTGCGAATAAACGAGATGTCCCGTATCAAACGTTCCTGAAACGCTTCGTCCTCGAAAGAGTCGAGGCGGAGCTTCATCCTTCCTTCCCCTATCTGGACAGCAATCTCCGTCGGTATCCACAAGAAGATGGGACATGGCTAAAATCTCCGAGCACGCTCCCCCGCTCTCCTATCTATGGGTCGGCTGGAGCGGATGGGCACGGAGGCTTGCGACAGAGCGCAAATGAATATTCAATGAGGCAGATTGCGAGCCAGCGAGGCATTGCGACGCTGCGGCGCAGCCTCATAGGAGCAGGCGAGAATAACGCAATCACTCAGTGGGCCATGGCGATTCGTCGCATCTGCCGGAACCGGAGTGCCCGCCGCTCGTCAGCCGACGCTAAAGTCCTCCGAGGGGAAGCATCGAGGAAAATAGGGCGTGAAGACAAATAAAAAAGCGGGCGTGGCGAATGTAGTTACTCACTATCATTCACAAGCATATTTAATCCTATACTGTATGTTTTATGAATAACCAGTTGATTCAATCGATTGATTCACACTAGCCAGTTCTTGCCACATAAAACCGCTCTCAGATTATCTGAAACGCATCCAAGCAGGAAACTCACGGCCGCTCGAACATCAATTCTTTTTAGCAAGGCAAGCCGCACGCATACCATCCAGCATCACGGTCCGCAACTCTTCCCACAGACTTCAAGCCCATCAGAAAATCACGCGCTCACAAGAAGGAAGCGACTGGGGAGTCTTCTGCAGAATCTACACGGAGGGGTTGGGAAATACCTTGGCGAGATCGATGACCAGCTCGTCTTTGACATTGGCCAAGATCCAATCCCAAAAGCTCGTTTTCTGGCGCCTCATGGCGGTCTCTTTCTCAAAAAACAAATCGAATCCTTTGGCGGCGGTGGGACTCATGGGATAACGCCGGTCGTAAATCATGCCGTAAGCCGGAATGCCGTACACGATCTGCCAGTTCCCGAGAATGACATGCATTTCCGTGCCCTTAATGTACAATCCGCCCGACGTGATGACGCGCTTGATCGAGGTCTGAGGCTGACTGAGATAAAATGTAATTCGCTCATTTTCCTTCGCGAGCGCCAATGCTTCCGAAATCTGCGGCACCAGCAAGGCAATCTCCTCATCGCGGAACACGGGTACGCGGGGCGCTTCCCCGAGAAACCACTTCTGCAGAGTGACGCGATGCTCCTGGACGGTGAGGGCCTTGAGAATCCTCCTTACCTGCTCTTGGGTAAATGTCGCGGGATGAGCAAAGTAACTCGGCGGCCATTCGGGCAACACGTTCTGGTCGGTCTCCAGCCGCACATAATTCACGGGATCTTCATAGACGATACGGGAAGGCACTTGGGGGATCGCGCATGCACTAAGGAGCAGCGGGATACACAAGGCGCCTGAGACGTACGCAGGCAGGCGGGAAGCGACAACCGCGGAGGACCGGCCGACTCGACCCATCACCGGATCACCGCTGAAGCATTTCCGAATCCATCTCTCACGCGGCGGCCCGCCACCCCCGTCATTCGCTGACGGTGACGGTCATCTCGACCCGTTCCAGGGGATTATCGCGGCCATCCCGCTTGGCATTGACGACCTTGTCGGCCACGTCCATGCCGCTCTCGACTTCGCCGAAGACCGTATATTGCCAATCCAAAAAATGTGAATCGGCCACACAAATAAAAAATTGAGATCCGGCGCTATCGGGATCGTTCGAGCGAGCCATGGATACGGTTCCCCGCTTGTGCGGCTTGCTGTTGAATTCCGCCTTGACCCGGAAGCCCGGCCCTCCCATTCCATGCGTGGCTCGGTCGGGGTTCTTGCTGTTCGGATCGCCGCCTTGAATCATGAAGCCGGGGATGATTCGGTGGAACGTCGTCCCGTTATAAAATCCCTGCTTTGCCAGCGTGGCGAAATTCTTGACATGATTGGGCGCCACATCGGGGAAAAACCGCAGCACGATCTGACCCAACTGTTCTCCCTTTGAACTTACGCTTATCGTCGCTTTCATCGACGCACTGGTCTCACTCATACGGTTTTCACTCCTCTCTCTTCAAAATCGAAATGGCGCTATGGTCTTTCCTTGCAGGCCTTCGCTGACGGCCGTCCAACTGAGGCCGTCGTCATCGCTCCGATACACGCCCGAACTTGTGCCGACATACCAAGCGCCGCCTCCCGCATCCAGCAGCACCTGCACCGACATATTGCTCAACCCCTTGTTGAGCGGAGTCCACTGTCTGCCCCGGTCCACGGTTTTATAAACGCCCCGGCCGGTCGCTACGTAAATCCCTCGTTCATTGCTGACCAAGCCTCTGATTGAATCATTCGGCAGGGCGCGGCTGATCGGCGCCCAGGTCTGCCCGCCGTCACCGCTGCGAAAGACACCCCCGTCGAATGTCCCCGCATAGATGCCTTCTTCCTTGTCGATCGTCAGCACGCGAATGAAATTCTCGACCAACCCTTCATGATCCCGCAGACCCTGTCGTAACCGCGTCCATCCGGCGCTTCGGTCCTTGAAACGGAGGACTCCTTTACCCGATGTTCCGGCATAGAGCGTGCCGTCTTTTGCCTTCGCAATCGCATGTACGAGGATTTCGTCCAGCCCGCCGGTTACCACGGCCCACTTGGTTCTTTCCGCATTCAAAATATAGACGCCGTCCGCGGTTCCCGCATAGATCCCGTTTGCCGTTACCAATAGCGTTTTGATTTCTAGTCGCTTCAATCCCTCATTAAGCGGTTGCCAGCTTTTGCCTTGGTCACGAGACCGAAATACGCCACCTCTGAATGTGCCGGCATAGATGACACCATCCCTTCCGGTTGCAAGCGACAGAATAAACGGATCGGTCACGCCTTCATTGGCCGATGTCCAAAGACTTCCACGATCATCACTCCGGAAGATCCCCATCCCGAACGATCCGGCATACACCACCTCCTTGCCGGCCGTCGTCAAGGCCTGAATACTCGCCGCTTCTTCCATTGCCGTGCCGGGCTGCGCGGATTCTTGGCGGCCGTGTCCGCCAGGCGGCACCGGTATTCCACCCTGTTCTTGTGGAGGCGCTTGAGCTTGGACGTGCGCGGATGGGAACGAAAGAGTTCCAAAGACCAGACAGCCGGTCAGGAACCACCGCACGCGTGTATTTGAATCCAGAGACTGCACTGCTACCGCACCCGATGCCCGGCTGTGTTGATAGGGATGTCCGGATCAAGCGGCAGATTCATGTCAGGGTCCGGTCCGCCGCGTCCAAACCACCGGGCGCCCAAGATTCCAATTTCATAGAGGACCATCAGGGGAACCGCCATCAGCAACATCGTGAAAAGGGTCGCGTCCGGCGTAATGATAGCGGAAAGGACGAGGGAACCCAGGATTGCATGTTTTCGATACCGAGCCAGCATGGCCGCGGATACTACACCCGCGCGCGCCAGCAAGGTTAACGCGAGGGGCAGCTCGAACGCACAACCAAAAATCAGGAGAAACTTCACATTGAAATCAATATAGGTGCCCACACCCAACGCGGGGGTGATATCACGGTCCATGCCGAAACTGACAAAGAAATCGATGACAAGCGGAAGAATGACCAGATTACAAAAGACCAAACCCAAGCAAAACAGGAGGCCGGCCAGAAGAAACAACGGTATCGCCCAGCGCTGCTCCCCAGGAAGCAGCGCCGGTTCGACGAATTTCCAGAAATGGTAAAAGATAATGGGGAGACTGAGCACGACGCCCGCCAGGAACGAGACCTTGATGGACGCGAACAATGCCTCGGTCGGTCCATAAAATACCAGTTGATTGGGGAACGGCCGGTTCAGCCAGGCCACCATCTCCGCGGAATAGGCGAAGGCAAAGACAAACGCCACACACAGCGTCACGGCCATTATGATCAGCCGGCGCTTTAATGTCTGGATGTGTGCTGCTAACGGTGCCAGAATCGCCATATCGGTTATAGATCGTGCGGCTGGTTGTGCCGATCTCCGGCCGTCCCATCGGGAATGGACGCGCTTTCTCTTGGGCGCTCAATGAACCGTCGAGTGGTCATCCTGCTGTTTATAGAGCCGAATCAGTTCCGCCATTTTGTCTTTCTTGACGAGCTTTTCCTTCTGCAGTTGTTTCTTGACGAGTTCTTCGGACGGGGTAAGAACGTGTCGTTTTTGAAGTTCCGCCAATTCGTTATCCAGACGATGGTGAGACTCCTCGAGTTCCCGGAATTCAGTGCTGGATTGGCGTAACTGCTCGGCGATCGCACGTTCCGTCATCATGTCGCACCTCCCAGTTGATAGAGTGGACCTTGGCTGGACTTCTTCCGATAATACCGACGGGACTGAACCGGCAGACTCAAGCGGCCGTTGAACGGACTCCATCTCCATAAGAATGGCATCTTCAACCGGGTTGGTATAGTAGCGGGTTCGGATGGAGACTTCCCGGAACCCCAGCCTTCCATACAACCGTCGCGCGGCGTGATTCGAAGCGCGGACTTCAAGGAATCCCTTGGTGGCTGTTTTTTCCCGACCGGTCTCGAGCGCCCGCTCGATGAGTCGCCTGGCAATACCATGGCGGCGGGCCGATGGAATGACGGCCAC
>DASSBQ010000105.1:0-5150 GCA_035698625.1 Nitrospiraceae bacterium | reverse complement strand
CTGTTTCCCCGATCGTGCACCGACGGTCCGGAACGCCACGGAACATTCAAAGACTGCGAGGCCCGCCTGCCGTATATCGCCGAGATGGGATTCGATGTGGTCTATCTGCCGCCGATTCACCCGATCGGCCGGACATTCAGGAAAGGAAAGAACAATCAACCCGACGGCGGCCCGGACGCCATCGGCAGTCCCTGGGCAATCGGAGCGTCGGAGGGAGGTCATGAGGCGATTCATCCCGAGCTCGGCTCGGCGGAGGACTTCAGGCGGTTGATCGGGAAAGCCAAGGAGCATGGGTTGGAATTGGCGCTCGATCTGGCCTTCCAATGCGCACCGGATCATCCCTACGTGAAGCAGCATCCCGAGTGGTTTGTTCAGCGTCCGGACGGCACGATCCAATATGCGGAAAATCCGCCGAAAAAATATCAGGATATTTATCCGCTGAATTTTGAGAGTGAAGCGTGGGAGGCGTTGTGGCGCGAGCTCAAAACCGTCGTGCTGCACTGGATCGGCGAGGGAGTGCGGATCTTTCGCGTCGACAACCCGCACACCAAGCCCTTTCCCTTTTGGCGCTGGTTGATCGGTGAGGTGAAGCGGGATCATCCGGACGTGTTGTTCCTGGCGGAAGCCTTTACCCGTCCCAAAGTGATGTACCGCTTGGCCAAGCTGGGCTTTACCCAGTCGTACACCTATTTTGCGTGGCGCCAGACGAAGTTCGAATTGACGCAATACTTCACTGAACTCACGACAACCGACGTGCGGGAATTCTTCCGGCCCAATCTCTGGCCCAACACGCCGGATATCTTGACAGAGCAACTGCAGCATGGAGGCCGTCCCGCGTTCATGTCCCGCTTGGTGTTGGCCGCCACGCTCGGAGCGAATTACGGCATCTATGGCCCGGCGTTCGAACTGCTTGAACATCAGGCGCAGAAACCCGGCAGCGAAGAGTATTTGAATTCGGAGAAGTATGAAATCAAGCAGTGGGATCTCGCTCGGCCGGACAGTTTGCGGGAATTCATCGGCCGAGTGAACCGGATTCGCCGCGACCATCGCGCGCTCCAGAATGATCGAAGTCTCGTGTTTCATCCGGTGGACAACGAGGAGCTGATCGCCTACAGCAAGCGCTCGCGTGATGGGGAGGATATCGTGCTCGTCGTCGTGAATCTAAGCCCGCATTACATGCATTCCGGCTGGGTGCATTTAGACCTTGCCGCGTTGGGAATCGAAGCGGACCGGCCCTTCCAAGTCGAGGACCTGCTGACCGAGGCCTATTATCCTTGGCAGGGATCGCGGAATTATGTGCAGATCGATCCTCATTCCGTGCCGGCCCACATTTTCTTGGTCCGGCGCAATTTGCGGAGCGAACAAGACTTTGACTATTTCATGTAGCCGGCAGACACGAAATACGATTTGTGATTTGGTGATTTTGGGGAGACCGGACTTCACCAGATCACCACATCACCCACTCATACGTTGGCTAACGGCGATGGACGAGTGGCCATTGCGGTTCTTGAGCATAAAGGGATACCGAATTGTTGACCGTCAAAGACCATTGGGAACGAGTATTCGACCGTGACTCAACGGGTGCGCTCGAAGCGTGCCTTCCCTCGGCGCTGCTTGCCGCACGATGGTTCGGCGGCAAGGCCAGGGCCATCACATCCACGCGCATCAGGGACGTCATTTCGCTCGGCATGGAGAGCGGGACGATGGTGCTGCTGTTGATCGATGTGTCCTATGCGGACGAAGCGCTCGAGACCTACGTCATGCTGGTGTCGGCATCGTTCGACGATCCGGCGAAGGATATGGCCCGGCGGTTCCCGCATGCAGTCCTCACGGAATTGACGGTTGTTGAACAGACCGGGGAACGGCGCGGCATCCTGCATGATGCGCTCTGGGATCACGCGTGCGCCCGTTCGTTGCTCCGAATGATTCAAGAGGGAGCGCGGTTCGGCAACCGGACCGGCATCCTCGCCGCCTCTTCGGAGAGCGCGTTTTCCCGATTGATGTCGGAGGCGGCATCGGAAGAGCCGGCGGTTATGAAAGGCGAGCAAAGCAATTCGTCCGTAAAGTTCGGGGCTCGCGCCATTCTGAAGCTCTACCGCCGCTGCGAGCAGGGCATCAATCCTGACTTGGAAATCGGCCGGGTCTTGACGGCGCGAGGATTCGGCCATAGCCCGGCCGTGCTTGGGGCGTTGGAGTACATCAAGCCGGATCAGGAACCATCGACGATGGTCTTGGTGCAATCCTTTATTGAGAACCAAGGGGACGCCTGGCAGTACACGGTGGGGGAGTTGGAGCGGGTTCTCGATTCCGTTGCGGCCGGGCGTATGGAGACAATTCCACAGACACGCGAGTCGGCCCACGAGAGCAGGGCCCACGAGGCGTACCTGGATCTGGCCGCGACGTTGGGACGCCGCACCGCGGAGCTGCATCTCGCACTCGGCCGGCAAACCGACGATCCGGCCTTTGCGCCGGAAGATTGTACGCCGGACTATTGGCGCTCGCTGCGAATTCGAATGGAGCGCTCCATCGAGGGCGCGCTGCTGCTGTTGCGCCGGCGTCTTTCAGGCCTCGGCGATGCCGAGCAGCGGCAAGCCGCGCTCGTGTTCGCGTTGGAACGGCAGCTGTTCTCCCGAGTCGCCGCGCCGGCGGATCGGAATCCGGAGGCACAGCGCATCCGATGTCATGGTGATTATCACTTGGGCCAGGTCTTGTATACCGGCCGGGATTTCACGATTATTGATTTTGAAGGTGAGCCGGCCAGGCCCTTGGCCGAGCGGCGTGCCAAGCATGTTCCCGTCGTTGATGTCGCGGGCATGGTGCGGTCTTTTCACTATGCGGCCTATGCGGGTCTTCGGCGGCACGATGAGCGTGCGGGAAGGATGCAACACGCGCCTGAATTGGAACAGCGAGCTCGGCGCTGGTATCAATCGGCGGTCACAGCCTTTGTGTCGGGATATGCTGCGACTGCCGGCGACGCGCCGTTTTGGCCGGCGTCGACGGGGGAGCGGGCGATGCTCTTAGACGCGCATCTTATCGAAAAGGCCTGCTACGAATTAAGCTATGAGCTCAATAATCGGCCCGGTTGGGCAGGGATTCCGCTGAAGGGAATTCTCCAACTCTTCGAATCCGACAAGATCGAAGTCCCAATCGGGACGCCGACAGCCGGCGCCGGCCGGGTTACATCGTGTGAGAAGACATGAGGAGGAGTCGTGACGAGACCAGGGATGATCATGGCTGTAGATGAACCGACCAGACTGACGCGAGATGACCTGTATCTGTTCAACGAAGGTTCTCTCATCAATCTCTATGACAAGCTCGGCGCTCATCTCGGGCGGGTGGACGGCCGTGACGGAACATTTTTTGCCGTCTGGGCGCCGGATGCGGAACATGTGTCCGTCGTCGGCACGTTCAATGACTGGAACCAGGAATCGCATCGGCTGGCGCCCCGGGGGAACAGCGGCATCTGGGAAGCTTTCCTGCCCGGAATCGGGGTCGGTACCCTGTACAAATACCACATCAGGTCGCGCCACCTGGGATATCGGGTGAACAAGACCGATCCGTTATCATGTTTTAACGAGATTCCGCCCAAGACCGCGTCGATCGTCTGGGATTTGTCCTACGAATGGAACGATGCCGCTTGGATGAAAGAGCGGCGGGCCCACAATGCCCTCACTGCGCCGATGGCAATCTATGAAATGCATGTGGGCTCCTGGCGGCGTGTGGCGGCTGAAGGCTATCGGTCGCTGAGCTATCGCGAAATGGCGGCGCCGCTGGCGGAATATGTCTCACGGCTGGGATTCACGCATGTAGAGTTTCTGCCGATCATGGACCATCCCTTCTTCGGCTCCTGGGGCTATCAGACGACCGGATTTTTCGCGCCGTCGGGCAATTACGGGACGCCGCAGGACCTCATGTATTTGATCGATGTCCTCCACCAGCACGGCATCGGAGTCATCTTCGATTGGGTCCCGTCCCATTTTCCCACCGACGAACATGGACCGGGGTACTTTGACGGCACGCACTTGTACGAGCATGCCGACCCACGGCAGGGTTTCCATCCGGATTGGAGCACGTTCGTTTTCAATTATGGCAGGAACGAAGTCCGGAGTTTCCTGATCAGCAGCGCCTTATTCTGGCTCGATAAATACCACGTAGACGGCTTGCGGGTCGATGCGGTCGCCTCCATGTTGTATCTGGATTATTCCCGCAAAGAAGGCGAATGGATTCCGAATCAATACGGCGGCCGGGAAAATCTCGAGGCGATCTCGTTTTTACGGCGATTCAATGAGGAAGTGTACCGTCACTATCCGGATGTGCAGACGACGGCCGAAGAATCCACTGCGTGGCCTTCGGTCTCACGCCCTACGTATATCGGCGGGCTGGGTTTCGGGCTGAAATGGGATATGGGCTGGATGCATGACACGCTCAAGTATATGGAACTGGACCCGATCTATCGGCACTACCATCACCATAATTTGACGTTCCGCATGTTGTACGCGTTCCATGAAAATTTTGTCTTGCCGCTGTCGCATGACGAGGTCGTCTACGGCAAGCGCTCGCTGCTGGAAAAAATGCCGGGCGATGACTGGCAAAAGTTTGCCAATCTCCGGGTCTTGTTCGGCTACATGTACGCCCAGGCGGCCAAGAAACTGATTTTCATGGGCGGCGAATTCGGGCAGCGGTCGGAATGGGCGCATGACGGCGAACTGGAATGGTATCAGCTCCAACACGCGACGCATCTGGGGGTGCAACGCTGGGTTACGGACCTGAACCGCGTCTACCGGGCGGAACTGGCCCTGCATGAAGATGATCTGAACCCGTCCGGCATTGAATGGATCGATTGCAATGATGCCGAATCGAGCGTGATCAGCCTGATCCGCAAGAGCCATTCGACGCAGGACATCATTCTCATCGTATGCAATTTCACGCCGACTCCCCGTCCCAACTATCGGGTCGGCGCGCCGCGCGGGGGATACTGGCAGGAAATGTTAAACAGCGATTCGGCCTGGTATGGTGGAGGCGACTGGGGTAATGGTGGCGGTGTTCATGCCGTTCCGGTTCCGCTCCATGGACGCACACATTCGCTCACGCTGACGGTTCCGGCTCTCGCGGCGGTGTTTCTCAAAAGCAGCGGCGGCTAGGGTCTCAAT
>DASSBQ010000104.1:0-7480 GCA_035698625.1 Nitrospiraceae bacterium | reverse complement strand
GCTCGGGTGCAAGCCCAGATCCAGCACTGCGCCGAGCGCGTTTTGTTTCGATTGGAGATGTGGAATCTGGCTCCTCATGGACGACTGGAGGCGCCGATGCCGCCGGCCACGGCGTTGCAGCGGCTGGATCTCTCCCCGCAGCAATGGGCGGATCATCGCGATCTCGCATTGCTGAAGTCGTACAGCGCCGGCCTGGCGACCGCACAGGAGGGGAAGCCGGCGCGGTTTGAGACACTTGCGGCCAAAGGCTATGACCAGTTGCGAACCTGTCTGCCGTCCGTGGAGCCGACCATCGTCGGGGCGGTTGCAAATCAGAAATAGCTGTCCGGGCGGGTTGTTCGCTCGGCGGTTGGGCTAGCCCGCTCGAAGAGAGGAGTGCCGTATGAGGGATCAGTCCGATGACTGGGATGACTCCAAGCCGGCGAAGAAAAAGTGCGTGGCGGTGTTTCTGATCCTGCTGCTCATGATCGGAGGCGTGCTGATTGCGCTGGCCATCAGGTTCGGGGCCGATACTCCTGTGGAGTATGTCGATATCGAAGAACATTTCAAATACGGTTCTACCGGCGGAGAGCGGGCATCCGGGTTTCCCTATTGGATCTGGAAAGCGCTGCCACGCATCTGCGGAGACAAATTGCCGGGAAGCAAGCAGTTTCCCGGCCAAGAACTCAAGGCGGTGGGGTTTCTCTATGAAGGAGACAAAGATCTTCCGGTCGGGATGTCGAAGCGCCGGCATATGGGATTGGATCGAGTCTTTCTCAATTGCGCCGTCTGTCATACGAGCACGGTTCGGGACAGGCCGGACGGCACCCCGAAGATCATCACGGGCATGCCGGCCAACACGGTCGATTTGATGGCATTCGAGAAGTTCCTGTTCACCTGCGCCAAAGATGCGAAGTTCTCTCCGGAGCACATTATTCCCGAGATCCACCGGCTGTCCGGAGAACACCTGAAAGCGCTCGACCGCTATCTGGTCTATCCATTCGCGATCTATATGATGAGGGACCGGCTGCTGATGTTGGAGGACCGATTTTCCTCGATGTTGCAGAGGCCGGACTGGGGGCCGGGGCGGGTCGATACCTTTGGATCGGCCAAGGCGCTCTTCAATTTTCCCATGGACAAGGCGCCGTCGTCCGAATTGATCGGCGTCACCGATTTTCCATCAATCTGGCTGCAGGGCCCCCGCAAGGACCAGCAGATGCAATTGCACTGGGACGGGAACAATACGAAGGTCGAAGAACGCAATCGCAGTGCGGCGTTCGGAACCGGGGCCACGCCTGCCACGCTCGATCGAGAACGAATCAAGCGAATTGAAGACTGGCTGCTCACGCGCGAACCACCGGCCTATCCGTATCCCATCAATCAGCCCCTTTCGTTCAAGGGGGCGTCCGTCTACAAGCAGTATTGCGCCGGGTGTCACGGCGCGAACGGCCGAAGTTTCGAAGGCCCGGATGTCGGCAAGGTCACGCCGATCCAGCAGATCAATACCGACCCGCATCGCTTGGATTCGTACACCCGCGATCTGGCCATCAATCAGAATCTCTTGTACGCCGAGACCGGCGATCCCGGCGAGCGGTTCTCCCATTTTCGGAAAACCTATGGCTACGCCAACATGCCGTTGGATGGGCTGTGGCTCCGCGCGCCCTACCTGCACAACGGCTCCGTGCCCACCCTGCGCGATCTGCTGGAGCCAAGCTCCCGCCGGCCGAAGACATTTTATCGGGGCTATGACGTCTATGACCAGGCCAAGGTCGGATTTGTGTCCACGCGCGATCAAGAGAACGGCCGTTCGTTCTTCAAGTTCGAGACGACGGTCGCCGGCAACTCCAACATCGGGCATGAAGGCAAACGATATGGCACGGACCTGCCGCAGGATGACAAGGCGGCATTGGTCGAGTATCTGAAGACGTTCTAGCCCTACATACGAGACGGGCCTTTTTGCAGAGGAGATTCCATGGCAAGAGTCAAGAAGACCAGTGGCCGGCGCGCGGTCACAGTGATCCTTCTCATCCTGGTGCTGCTGGCCGGCGTGGGCGCTTACGTGGGCTGGTACAAGTTCTTCCGGGAAGAGCCTCAGCCTGAGTGGGTAACCGCGACGCCGGAGATGCGCTTCAAGTACGGCTCGATCGGGGCCGAGCATGATGCGGGCGTCCCATACTGGATCTGGTACGTCCTGCCGCGCATGTTTCCGGAGAAACTGCCTGGTCCGGGAGGCTATGCCTCATTGGGCATTCTGTGGGAGGAGGGCCAGGAACTGCCGATCGGCTTCACGAAGAAAGTCATCGGCTTTCCCCGCGTGGCCAATACCTGCGCCTCGTGCCATACCGCAAGCTACCGCTCCAAGCCCGGCGAAACTCCGACGTTCGTCTTGACCGGGCCGAATCATACGCTGAACCTCGAAGCATTTTTTCGGTTCATGATCGATTGCGCGAAAGATCCGCGCTTCAATGCCGACACCATGATGCGTGAGATCAATCTGGCGGCCGACCTGTCCTTGCTCGACCGGATGATCTATCGCTTCATTCTCATTCCGATTACGAAGAAACGTTTGCTGGAACGCGAGCGCCAGTTCGCCTGGATCTACCGAAAGGACTTCCCGGAGTGGGGCAGAGGGCGCGACGACGCGATGAATCTGACCAAGTATTTCATGATCAAATTTCCCATGGACAACAGTATCGGTCCGACCGATATGCCGTCGTTCTGGAATTTGAAGAAGTACAAGCCGGAGAAGGGCCATCTGATGAACTTCGCCGGCGACAGCCACGACGCGCGTTCGGTGATCATTGATTCGGCGTTGGGCGTGCTCGGGGCGGAGCCGCACAACAAGGAAGAATTTCTGGAACACATCAAATGGTTCGAAGACTATCTCGGATCCTATCCCGCGCCCACCTATCCGTTTTCGATTGATCGCCGGAAGGCCGCTGCCGGAAAGGTCCTCTTCGACAAGGCCTGCGCGCGCTGTCACGCGAGTGACCGGACCGGCAGGCGCGTGCCGGCGGAGGAGGTGGGGACGGACCGAGGCCGTCTCGAGACCTGGAGCAAGAAGGCCGCCATCGAGGCGAACAGAGTCGTCGCGGACATGGGCATCGAGCGAAGAGGATTGGTTGAAGACAATCCCAGCGGCTATATCGCCGCGTTTCTTGACGGCATTTGGCTCCGGGCGCCGTATCTGCACAATGGATCGATCCCGACGCTCCGCGATCTCCTGGAGCCGGTTGAGAAGCGGCCGAAACTGTTTTATCGAGGCTATGATGTCTATAACCAGGTGAAGGTGGGCTTCATCACCAGTCCGGACGAAGCCGGCCTGGTCGGCATGCCTTGCGAGGTCGTGCAGGGAAAGAGGGTCTGCGAAATCGAACGAATCGGCACGCTGTACGACGTCAGCCAGCGCGGGAGCGGCAACCTGGGACACGTCTATGGCACGGATCTCTTGTCGAATGAGAAAGACGCGCTGGTGGAGTATTTGAAGACGTTGTGAGGGGGGGGCGATCGTCAGAACATGAAGCATCCCGAATAGTCCGCGAGCAGGCATTGAAACCGGATTGAGATCCGCTCCAATCGGTTTAGATCCGCCGCAGTGGGCGAGTCGCCATCTGCGCCGTTGAGCCATTCGGCGTCCTGCCTGAGCTTACGGAGGCTCCATCGCGACGTCCCGGGAATCAAGGTGTCTTCGTTCACCGCGTATCCGGTCACGCGGCGGAACGTTTCAATCTCATCCCTCCATTCAATGCGTCCCGTTTCGAACGTGTACTTTTGACGATCGGCATCCATCAGGTGCAAGAACCCATCGAGCCATTGGACGGTGGCGCCCATGCGCTCGTAATGCAGCGTCCCGGCCTGATCCCCGGGCGTATGATAACGGGGGGTTCGGGCCGACGACAAAAACAGATACGGCACTTCCCTGTTGCGAAATCCATCATAGTCGCTGACCGGATGATGCCCGCGTCCCGGTACCTCTTCGATTAGATGCATCCCGACAGGTAAGACCGTGAGGCGTGAGGCGGCAGGCGCCAAGGGATGCCGAGCTTGCGCGGCGGCAGCCGCTTCGTGATTGATGGCTTCCTTGAGCCGTTGGTACAAGGCCGGGCTATTCTCCGCGCCCGCTGCGAAAATCACGTCGCGGATCGGTTGCCATTGGACTCCGCCGATCAGATCCATGACGATCACCGCTTGAAATGCCTCCAGGCTGCCTATCTCGGCCGGAAGGTGCGCAATGAAGTACTCGGACCCCATATGCGGCGTTCCAAAATACGGCTGCTCTTCGGTATTGAATGCCGCGAAGACGACGGAGTAGTTGGAAAGCGGCGGGAGGCGGCGGGCCAATTCCATGACGATGGCGACGGCCGAGGCATTATCATCGGCTCCGACATACTCGCCTCCCAGATGGTCATAATGAGCTCCCACGAGGATCCATCCCAGTGACGGGCCGAAGGCGGGTCTAAAGCCGATGATATTGTCGCCGTGAGCGGACGAAATCGTTTGCCGGAAGTCCGGCATCGACGCGAACGCCGATAAGGAAGCCTGGCGAAAGGCCGTCTCAATCCGCTCAGCGGCTCGGCGATTTCCGGTCGTTCCCGGCTGCCGCCCTTGCAACTGATGGCTGGCCAGAAATTCTACGTCCGTTCTGAGTCTGGTTGCCGCTTCGCTGTGCAGAGGAAGGGTCGCTGGGTCGATCGGCTGCATGGTCCGGAGACAGCCCGCGAGGACAAGCACGACCAGACCGATTATTCCGCCGGTCAGAGCGCCGCCGGATCCATTCCAACGCGCCATATCCTATTTTTTTGACGGCGGATCGGGCGGGATATCCGGAGATGAGGCGGATCGTCCGGCGCCCTGAGGCGATGCAATGGCTTTATGTCTGAGGGCGCGGCCTTTGTCCGGTGTGGGGTCCGTGATGACCCCGTACGCTTCCCGGCCTTCGTGATTCTCCGGCAGATACTCCGTGATCGGCATCCCGTCGTCCCGGACGAAGAGCAGGCAATGGCAGTACTTATAGATCTGCATCTCGTCGCACGCGCAAATCCATCGCCGTAGTTTCGCCTCCTCTTTCTTGTCCTGATAAAAATTGCAAGGACAGAGCGGCTTGCCGAGTTCATCCGTATTCGCCGCCAGGCCTTTGACGACGGCTTCGGTGACCGCCTGATTCGGATGAAACGTTGTGCCGCTTTTCTCAGCATAGCCTTTGGCGTATTTCCACATCTTGGAGAGATTCTTTTCGCTGGGGTCGGACATGGGACTCCTCACGAGATTGATGAATCTGGATCGATGAACGGCAGACTTCACTCAGTGTATCGATCCCGGTTCCCTAGTTCAAAACTCAAAGTTCACGTGCGTCGCGTGCGTTTCAGTTTACAAGGCCCATTGGCTCCTTTACAATCCACGAGTTTTAGCGATTCGATAAACGAGAAGAGAGCTCGGCGTGATGAAAGAAAAATTATCCGCTATGTTGTCACCCGCTCTTGGTCCGGCGGCGACAGGGCAAATCGTCGATGAGTTGTTTCGATCGCTTGACCGCACCGACGGACCACAGGCGGTGCTTGTCTTGCTCGGGGAACTCACCGATCTCTCCCCGAAAGCCGCCGGCGCGGCGATCGAGGCGCTGCCGGAACTCCACCGGCGAGGGGTATTGAGTGAAATCGTGCAATGGCTCGATCTCGGGCTCGCCTTCGCCCATGCATCCGGCGCCGCCGCTTCGCGGTATGTCCGCGAGAGCCCGCTGTTGCTCAGCTTGATGGAGCCATCCTCCGCGCGGCGGGTGGCGCTGGCTGCAACTTTGGAATTGGCCGAAGAAGATCATGCGGCGGCCCTGGAATTTTTGCGTGCGGCGCCGGAATTGATCAAGTGCGTGGAGGCGGACCGGCTGGAACAATGGGCAGGCATCGGTGCGGAGGTGGCACAGAAGGATCCTGTCGCCGGGATCGAGTTTATTCGCCAGTCCCCGGCGATTGCGCAGGCGTTGGCTTTGAGCGATGTGAAGGCCTGGATCGACTTGGGCCTGAAGCTCGTCACAACGAACAGTTTGGGAAAGATCGATTATTTCGGGACGGTGGAATTCTTCCGCACCAGTCCCGCCGTTCTGGCCGAGATTCACCCGACCGCCGCCCGGTCCTTAACCGTCACCCTCTGTGCGCGCCTCTCTGACGGCGGCTTGGAATTCGCCACGGCAGGCTTCGCCGAAGCGCCGCTCTTGTTCAGCCGTCTCCCGTCCGATGAGTGGCGGATACAGGTCCTCCAGTACGGCCTGCTTCTGGCCGAACGCGACGCGCAGGCGGCCCTTGCTTACCTCCGGCGGGCTCCGGAGATCCTTTCGCTCTTAGGCACAGCAAGGGACGCGCGACATCGGTTCGAACAATGGATCAAAGCCGGCATGGAGATTCTCGACTACAGCATCGAGGCAGGCCGGGCCTATTTTGCCGTTGAAACCCATCAGGCGCTTGCAGCGCTGGAACAGGCGGCCAGCGGGGTGCCGTTGCGCCGCGTGGCGCGCTCCTTGACCCTGTTCGCTCAAGCGCTCTGCGCGCGGCCGGTTCGGGTTCAGGTGCTCTCTGAAGGCGAGGACCAGCATCCGCGCTCGACAGTCAGTCCCGATGGGTTGGTCATTCACCTGCCGTCGCTGATCAGGCGGTACGAATCCTCTGAAGAAAATGCGCGGCTCTATCAAGTCATGGCCGCACATGAAGCCGGGCATGTGGAATTCGGCACGTATGATCTCGCCCTTTCGCGCTTGGCCGATCTCGGCGCAGAGTTACCAAGGGATGATTCCAAGGCAAGCAGCCAGACGCTCAGGACATTGGCGGAGCTCTTCGCCCGGTATCCGCAGCCCGGCCTGATGCGCGACCTCTGGGCGGTGCTCGAAGATGCGCGAGTCGAATATCTCTTGCGACGAGAATATCCCGGCCTTCGGCACGATTTGACGCGTCTTGCTGCAGAAGCGGTCAAGACGAGGACGCTGTCGCATGGCCTGACGGCTCGTGAATTGATCGTCGATCAGTTGCTGTTGCGCTCGACCGCGGCCGAATCGGAGTCGGTCCCCGTTCCAGAAGCGGTGGCCGAGATCGTGACCGAATTGTGGGGCCTCTGCCGCATGGTGTTCACGCCTGATGCCACTGCTGAACTGGCTCTCCGGACGGCCCATCGGGTCTATCTTCGTCTGGATGAACTGCTGGCGCAACGAACCAAGTCGGTGGCCGGGGATCAGCCGGCGTCGCCGGAATCTCACGCAGGAACGTCACCGCGCGCGTCTGAAAACATGTCGGCCGAGTATCGTCCGGTCTCGAATTGGGACTATCGCGGCGCAATGGACCCGAATCTGGTGACGGAACAAACTGTGGAAGCCTCCTCGGAACGGGGCGCCGAACAGGGGGATGCCGGAGAGGCGGGGATTGCCGGTCCATCCCAATCCGCCGCGCAAGGCGCAGGGACTCCGCGTGGTCATCAGAGCGGGCACGAGTCATTGGCTCCGGGCAAGCGAGCCTCGTCCATG
>DASSBQ010000103.1:0-11270 GCA_035698625.1 Nitrospiraceae bacterium | reverse complement strand
GTCCGATGAATTTGCGGTCGGGATCACCGGCGAGCATCTCTATTTAAAGACAACATCGGCGTTCGATGTCCCCGGACTTCCGTCTCTGTTCATACCCGGCTCGTCGAATACCGGAGTGGCCACCGTGAGTTCTCTGCGCTTCCTTCAGGAATACGTCCATCGCTCTCCGACGTTTGTATTTGCCGCCTTGTCTCGTTTCAGCGTCGGCCTGAACGTCCTGGGGGCGACCATCAACAGCGGTCCTTTGCCCGATGGGCAGTTCTTTTCCTGGTTAGGTCAGACGCAAGCGGTGAAGCGAGTGGAAGACTGGTGGGGAATGCAGGTGTTAGGCCGCGTCGCGGTCCAGCTTGCCAATGACCGGCTCTTTCCGCTCGAACAAATGCCCGTCGGCGGGCGATTCAGCGTGCGCGGGTATCGGGAAAATACACTGGTGCGCGATGATGCGGTGTTGGCCTCCATTGAAACCAGGTTTCCTCTGCTTCGTTTCGGAAGCGGCGAGGACCGAGTGCAGTTTGCTCAATTCATCGACTTCGGCCGGGCATGGGCCGCCAAAGGAGAGACTGCTAATCCTACGACCCTGGCGAGCGTCGGAGTCGGATTACGGTGGGCCATCCTGCCCCAGGAGCGTGCTCGGTTTGAAATCTATTGGGGGCAGCAGCTCAACCACGTGCGAGGCGGAGAGGGAAATCTCCAAGACCACGGCATTCATCTTCAATTGGTCGTGGGAATCCTATGACGATGGGTTGGATTGCATCCTGTATCCTCTGCCTCCTGTTCGTGCTGTCTTCCGCCGCCTCATTCGGGGCGGAAACCGCAGGCTCGGCGGATGAACTCATGCAGCGGGCGCGCGCATCATTTCAACAGGGGGCATTGGAGGACGCGCTGATCACATGGAAAGAAGCGGCCCGGCTCTACGAGCAGACGGGTAATACGAAGGGCGAGATCCAGGCCCTCTCCATGGCAGCCTATACCGGGCGTGCTATGGGGCACCTTACTCAGGCCCTTCAACAACAAGAACTCGCCTTGCAGCTCGCACAGAAGACGGGCGATCCGCAATGGATTGCTCTGACCCTCTCGGAACTCGGGAAGACCTATCTGGCCAACCGTCAATATGATGCGGCCCTCGATTATCTGGCTCAAGCGAACGACGTGGCGAAAACCCATCAATTACGAAAACTATCGGCGGCTCTTCAGAACGATCTTGGGATTGTCCACGTTGCACAAGATCGTTTACCGGACGCGATGGCCGCCTTTCAAGAAAGCGCGGTGTTGGCGCAGCAAGAGGATCTCCGTCTTCTGCTCATTCGTGCTCGGATCAATACTGCGCGGGCAGCCACGCGCTTAAAGCGGCTCGGAGAGGCCAAGTCCCCTTTGGAGGAAGCCGGCCGGCTTCTCTCCGACTTGCCCTCTTCACACGACCGCGCGGACGGATTCATCAACCTGGCCCTGGCGTATCGTGACATGGCATACGCCGATGCGGCGCCTAATGATGAGTTCTTGGAACGATCCGCCTCGCTGCTGCAGGCGGCAATTGCGTCCTCTGAGCAATTGGGCGATAAACGCCTCGTCTCGTACGCGAACGGTCACCTCGGACATCTGTATGAGAGGGAGCATCGGTTGGATGAAGCGCTCCACCTCACCCGGCGGGCGGTCTTCGCCGCCCAAGCCGGCCATGCTCCCGAATCACTCTATCGGTGGCAATGGCAAAGCGGCCGTCTTCTGACGCGGCTCGGCAAGCTGGATGAAGCCCTGTCGGCCTATCAGGAGGCAGTGGCGACGTTGCGGCCGATTCGGGCTGAAGTGGAGGCGGCGTCAGCAACGGCACTCTCTCCCGATCGCCAATCGGTTCGGCCCCTGTTCTTTGAGCTGGCCGATCTCTTTCTCCGGCGGGCCGCCTTGACGCAGCAGGAAACAGACGCAGCTCCTTATTTGGAGGCGGCGCGCGACGCGATCGAGGCCTATAAGGCGGCCGAATTGAGGGACTACTATCACGACGACTGTGTCGATCAGCTGCAGGCTCGCCTCACGAAGCTGGAACGGGTGTCCGCTTCCACCGTCATCATCTATCCGATTATCTTCTCCGATCGCACCGAACTGCTTGTCAGCTTTCCGCAAGGCTTGAAACGATTTCCCGTGGCGGTGTCGGCCGCCGTCCTGACCAGCGAGGTGCGTGCCTTCCGGCGGATGTTGGAGAAACGTACGACCCGGGAGTATCTTCCGCATGCGCATCGTCTTTACGATTGGCTTATTCGCCCGCTGGAACAGGACCTCGCCGGCCTTGCCGTGGATACGTTGGTCTTTGTTCCCGACGGGCCGCTTCGCACGGTGCCGATGGCGGCCTTGCATGATGGAGAGCGGTTCTTGATTGCGCGCTATGCGGTGGCCACGAGTCCCGGCTTGGACCTCACCGATCCTCGGCCCATTGATAAGACCGGCGCCCTCTTGTTGTCGAGCGGCATCACAAAAGCGGTGCAAGGCTTCCCGCCTCTTCCGTACGTGGCCGAAGAAATCAGTCGGATCCAATCGCTATTCGGCGGTGACCAATTGATCGACAATGAGTTCACGACACCCCGCCTGGAAGGAGAGCTGAAGGACGGCCGGTACAGCATTCTTCACATCGCCACGCATGGTGAATTTGCAACGGACGTGAATAAATCATTTCTTCTGACCTTCAACGACAAGTTGACCGTGGCAGAGCTCGAAAAACTGGTCGGGTTCTTTCGCTTTCGGCGGGGCCCGCTGGAACTGCTGACGCTCAGCGCCTGCCAGACCGGGGTCGGCGATGATCGGGCGGCCTTGGGACTCGCCGGCATTGCGGTGAAGGCGGGAGCACGGAGCGCGCTGGCGACTCTCTGGTTCATTAATGACGAAGCGTCGGCCGAGCTTGTATCGGAGTTCTACCGGCAGTTGCACGAGCCCGGGGTATCAAAGGCACGTGCTTTGCAGCTTGCACAGCTGAAACTGTTATCCGACCGAGTGTATGAACATCCTGCTTATTGGTCGGCATTTCTGTTATTGAATAATTGGCTGTAAGAGGGGCTCAGTCACCGCTACCTAACCATTCATACTTGTCGATTAAGACAAGCCAGGCGGTTGGCGAAGATGAGATATCTCGGGCCATTAGTCATTGCGGCCATTATGTTCCTCTGGGCAGCGGCGATTCAGAGTCTGGGCTCGCCGACGCTTGCAGGTGCTGACAGCACAGCGCTCTCGGGTTCTGTCACGTCCTCTGAGGATCCCATGCCGACCTACAGACCGCGCAAAGAGAATATGCCTCGAGCCAGGATCGGCGGTCAGAGCAGAAGTTTGCAGAATGATGCTCCTTTTCTGGTTGCCTTAGTTCCAGACCATGTGGCCTTTACCATCAAGCAGGATCCGGCCTTGTGCTGGTTTCTGTCCAGGGACATCCCCCAACCCCTCACCATCACAGTCGTCGATTCTCGCGGGATTCGTCCCATTCTCGAACGCACGCTTCCCGCATCGCGTCAGGGTGGAATTCATTGCATACGGATTCGTGACTATGGCTTGGTTCTCAAGGAACAGGAGCAATACCGGTGGTTTGTGACGCTTGTGCTGGATCCTGATAAGCCATCCCTGGATGTGGTGGCCGGCGGAATGATTGAACGCATTCCGTTCGACGAAGCATGCATGCTCAATATGCCGTGTTCATGGACGTCCTGTGAGCTTGAAGCTGTTTACCGTTATGCCGAAGTGGGCTTATGGTATGACGCCATCGCTTGTCTGGTGGATATGATCGAACAGGATCAAGACAATCATAAGTTAAAGAGAATGCTTGACCACTTATTGAAGCAATCCGGGGTTGACCTGCCGGGCTAGCCTTTTGATCTGGAATCCGCCACTTCCTTTTCGCCCCCTTCAGTCACAGGCCGTATCGGTTTAGATACCTACCTGAATCCATTCGGATACAATACAACCCAGCTGCCTCTTGCCCATCGACCGATCCGGAACGGCTTGGGGGTCATTTTCTTAGGGAAACCTATCGGCCTGCTCCAGGTTGCTGAATGCCGCAGGGAGTTTTAATATGGCATGGCTTTTGCGCTCTTGTCCCGGCGAGGCCGGACTGCCGCAGATTCGTATCAGCTGAAATCCGCTATGAGAAAGGCAGAGCCCGATGGCGTGGGGTGTCGTGCTCATAGGAATATGTATCGGCGTGCTGATGATTGTCGCCGTTATCGGGGTGGGATTGATACTGCAGAGAATAGCGTTGCGGAATGGAAGTGAAGGCCGGCAAACCCGCTTATCACCCGATCGCGCTCGGTAATCCGGACGGCATTGTCAGAGAGATTGCTTGGACGCGAAGAGGAGTTGTATCGATCATGATGCTGCGTAGAGCAAGTATTATGGTCGTTGCCCTCCTGGTGCTTTCAGGAACCGGCGAAGTCTGTCTCGGTGATGAATCGCAAATGCCGACGTACAAGGCGCCCCGGCAACTCACTCCTAGAGCTCGCGTCGGTGGGGGATTGCGCGGCATGGAGGGAGACGCCCCAGCTCTTGCCGCGCTGGTTCCGGACCATGTCGGCGTGACCGTCAAACAACATCCCGAACTGAATTGGTTTCTGTCGAAGCCTACGTCGCTGCCGATCCAATTTACTTTGATAGACGAGCGGTCAATCCGGGCGTTGATTGAGAAATCCATTACGGCCCCTGAGGCCGGTGTCCAGGTTATCAAGCTGAGCGATATTGATTTTGTGCTTCAGCCGAACATCCAATATCGGTGGTACGTCTCGTTGATCGTAGACGCCGATTCGCCTTCTCACAACATCGTGACCGGAGGCATCATCGAACGGTGTGAGTTCAGCGAATGTTTGGTGCTGGATGCGACGACAATGTGCAACCGGGATGCTGTGGCCACCAGTGCCTCCAACGGGTTTTGGTATGACGCGATGGGATGTGTGTCCGATCTGATTGAAACGCATCCCGACGATATGGGATTGCGGAAACAGCGGGCGGCCTTGCTGAAGCAAGTGGGTCTGCATGACGTGGCGGAATGGGATCTTGCATCGCCCCGTGCCGGAAATGTTCCATAAGTGTGGAGACTCGCGTAAAGAAAAGACACACGATGTCTCATTTGAAGCAGATGATCTTCGTGCTGATCGTCGTGATGTGGATTCTGTCACCGTACGATCTGTGCCGATTGTCGGGCATGTTTCATGCCGTCTATGCGGGAGATCTCGTCCCCTTGTCCAATGTGCGCATGCCGGTTTATAAACCGCGGAAGCAAAATGCGTCTCGTGCACGTATCGGAGGAAACAGCAGGGGGTCGAACGGAGACGGACCCCAGTTGATTGCCTTGGTCCCTGATCACATCGCCTTCACGATTAAGAGCGATCCCTCTCTCTGCTGGTATCTGTCGGTGAATACATCTCAACCGATCACCTTCACGGTGGTCGATTCCCGTGGAATTCGTCCAGTCTTGGAACAATTGCTGCCGTCTCCCGTCCAAGCCGGTATCCATTGTATTCGCCTGCGGGATTATGGGGTGGATCTCAAAGAGCAGGAACAATATCGATGGTTTGTTACACTGGTGCGGAATCCGGATAAGCCGTCGCAAGACCTTGTGGCAGGCGGAATGATCGAGCGAATCCCATTTGATGAAGCCTGCACCTTGAACATGCCCTGCACTTGGAATGCCTGTGAACTAGAGGCGGTGTATCGCTATGCCGAATCCGGATTATGGTATGACGCGATTGCGTGCCTGCTTGATCTTATGGAACGAGAGCACGATAAGAGCGGCCTGCAACAGATTCTGGACCATCTGTTAAGGCAATCCGGGGTGAACCTGCCGGGATAGTCTCCTCCTGCCACTTTTTCGAGAAACAGAATTTCAGACTTGTGGAACGAGAGCCGCCGGTTCCGCTCGATGACCAGCCGCGATCGGGGCTCGGATTATCCGATTAGATACGCCTCTTTCAATTTGGATACAGTGCGATTCATTCGAAACCAGACATCGAGACGCGAGCGCTGATGCTGAGCCGACTAAATTGTAGGAACTTCAAGATGTTTCAGCGGATGCACCGAAATGTGCAGCGATGGCACGGCAGTTGCTGAATGTCACGAGGGAGGTAGGATTCTTTTTTTCTAGATGCTGGCCCTTCCCCTTGAATCGCCGCCGACAGCAGGGAGGCTCATATGGAACTCGTCATTTGGGGGCTTCTGATCGGCATGGTCGGAATGGTATGGCTCCTTGTCGCGGCGTCTCTAGAGGAACACGAATCGGAAGATGCAAGGAGGGATAGAGAGGACCGTCCGGCAGCGGGACAGGAGCAAGCGCCTCCCGTTCACCAAGAGCGGGGAATGAAAGCCGTCGCGTAGCCCGCCAAGAAAGCCGGCCGGTGCCGCCTCATTAATAACCGGGAGGAATACCATGGATCGCCTTCTTTTCATGCGGTCATTCAAGCGACAGCGGATGACGGTCAGTCTACCGGCCGATCTGGTCGAACGCGTGCGTGACGCAGCCTATTGGACCCCAGGATCAACTATGGCCGGGCTTATTACGCAGGCTCTCGAAGATTTGCTCAAACAACGGGAAGTCCAGAACGGTCGGCCGTTTGCTCCGCGACTCGGAGCCTTAAAGCCGGGACGGCCAAGGATGGAACGTGACTCCTCTTCTGTATCTGATGAAATACATGCTGTATCTTCTCAGATACCTGCCTGATGAGACGTGCGCAATCGCCTTCTAATCCTCTATCGGAACCCCTCAGTTTTCCTGCCCCGCGGCCGCCTTTTCCGGGCGGCCGCCTCCCGCCTCTTAAGCATGCATTTTGCGATCAGATATCCTGACCGAGTGGCGTACTGCATTATCTTTTGAAGACCAGTCATGCGAGGCCATAGGTTCCATGATGCGTCGGTCCTGCGCCCGGTACCCAGGAGGACCGATCTATCCTTGCAAAACCCTACCGATCCCTATTGGATACAATTACAGCGATCGTCCCGGGTGTTCAATCGCGCTGCGCACCGAGGGTCCTTCGCAGCGCCGACGTCTGACAAGCCACGATGACGACTGCCGGAGCCGGCTTGCTCGCGCAAGCCAACGTATCAGTATCCCCGGTGTCGCGCGCAATGACAGGCCATGTGGCATTATGGAGGACCCAGCCGGCGACCGCTGTGTCGGCGAAGCCTGAGTTCTGAAGGATGAATTACGAATTGAAGAGGGCTGGGCATCCGATACCTGCTGCCGTGCTGACATTCGACATTTCCTTATTGGACCGGAGGTGAATTATGACTTCCGCGACCACGGACTATTCGGTCCTTGTAGTCGATGACGATCCGGACATCGTGCTGGGCCTGCAGGATTTTCTCGATCATCATGGGTATGAGGTCAACGTCGCCTACACGTGCGCGGAGGCGCTGACGGCGGCCAAGGCGCGCCATTACCATGCCGTCATTCTGGATCTGAGCCTCCCGGATGGCGACGGATTCGGGGTCCTGCGGACGCTCCGGGAAGTTGATCCGAGGCTTCCCGTCATCATTCTCACGGCGTTCACGACGACAGATAGGACGGTGGGTTCATTGAGCGAAGGAGCCTTCGCCTACTTGACCAAGCCGTACAACCGCGACGAATTGATGGCCATTCTCACGCGCGCCGTCGGTGTCCACGAACTCGCCGACAAAGTGCAGTCGGTCGAACATGCGCTCAGCGAAAGCGAGGAACGCTTTCGATCGCTCGTCGAGTCAGCGACCGATGCGATCGTATTGGCCGATGAGAACGGCTTCATCATGTCCTGGAACCGGTCCGCGGGGCGTCTGTTCGGTTACACGGAGGCTGAAGTACAGGGGAAACCGCTCACCATGATCATGCCGGAGCGATATCGGGAGGCCCATGAACGCGGTTTTGAGCGAGTCCGGAGCACGGGCGACTCCACGCTGATCGGCAGCCTCATCGCCGTCGATGGATTGCGAAAAGACGGGACCGAGTTTCCATTGGAACTCTCGCTGGCGACCTGGAAAACAGGCGGACAATGGCTGTACAGCGGCATTATTCGGGACATCACTGAACGACGGCGCGCCGAGGATGCCCTTGATCGATTGCGACGGCAACATGCGCTGATTCTGACGCAAGCCGGCGAAGGCATCTATGGGCTGGATGCCGATGGCAATACGACGTTCGTCAACACGGCGGCCTGCACACTGCTTGGATACGAGGTCGACGAATTGCTTGGCCGCTCGATGCATCGCGTGTTGCATCATACCAGGGTCGACGGCGCGACGTATCCGGCCGAGGCGTGTCCGATTCATGGCGCTATCCGCGATGGGCTCGTGCGAAGGGTCACCGATGAAGTGTTCTGGAGAAAGGACGGCACACATTTTCCGGTCGAGTATGTCAGTACGCCGATTCGCGATGACCTTCGCGTGGTCGGCGTGGTCGTCGTCTTTCGTGATATTTCGGATCGGAAGCGCGCTGAGTCGGCGCTGGAAGAGGCCGAGCGACGGTTTCGCTCCTTGGTGGTGAATATTCCCGGAGCAGTCTACCGCTGTGCCTGCGATGCCGATTGGACGATGCGGTTTCTCAGCGAGTCCATTCATGATCTGTGCGGATATCCTGCCTCGGACTTTATCGACAATCTGGTTCGGTCCTACGCCAGCATCATTCACCCCGACGATCGTCTCATGGTCCAGGAGATCATCGGAAAAGCTCTGATGGGAAGGCAGCCGTATCAATTGGAATACCGCATCGTGAATGCTCAGGGCGCTGTCCGGTGGGTGTATGAGAATGGACGAGGCATTTTCGAAGAGGACGGCCGGCTATTGTGGCTGGACGGGGTCATTGTTGATATCACCGATCGCAAGCTGGCCGAGAAATCGCTCCAAGAGAGCGAAGCGCGCTATCGTGCGCTCTTCGACGACAATCCGTCGATGTATTTCATGGTGGACGACGCCGGCGCCGTGCTGTCCGTGAACCGGTTTGGATGCCAGCGGCTTGGGTACGAGGTGGAAGAATTGGTCGGCCGGCCTGTCTTCGACATATTCCACGAGGCCGATCAGGATGCTCTTCGCAACAAGTTAAATGCCTGCCTCGCTTCGCCAGGAGTGCCTCTGAGTTGGGAACTGCGCAAAGTAAGGAAGGACCGAGGGGTCATTTGCGTGCGGGAAACGGCCCAAGCGGTCCTGAATGAACACGGCGAACCGGTGGTTTTGATCGTGTGCGAAGACATTACCGCGATGAAGGAGGCGGAGCGGGCGGCCCGCGAAAGCGAAGCGTTCACGAATCAGATCCTTCGAAGCAGCGCGGATTGCATCAAGGTGCTCGACCTCGAGCACCGCATACGATTCATGAACGATGCCGGCATGGCATTGATGCAAATACCAGATGTCTCTACGGTGATCAACAAGCTTTGGGCGAATTTCTGGGAAGGGGAAGACCGCGCGGCTGCGTTTGCCGCGATTGCGGCGGCCAAGGCCGGGGAGACCGGCAAGTTCGTCGGGTGCTGCCCGACGTCGACCGGCGTCCAGAAGTGGTGGGATGTGCAGATCACGCCTATGTATGATGCACAACGCATTGTGAATGGACTGCTGGTCATGTCACGCGATATCACCGAATACCGCCGGGTCCAGGAAGCGCTGCACGTCAGCGAAGAACGATTGGAGTTGGTCATTCACGGATCGAACGATGGGTTTTGGGATGCTCGCGTGCTTCCCAACGAACCATGGTATTCGCCGCGTACGCCCATCTGGTGGTCTCCGCGCGTACGAGAAATGCTCGGTGTGACCGAGGCGGAATTTCCGGAAACCCTGGAAAGCTGGCTGGCCCGCCTGCATCCCGAAGACAAAGAGCATACGTTTGCCGCTCTGGAAGCGCACATCGAGCGCCGCGTTCCGTACGACCGTGAATATCGGCTGTTGACCAAACACGAAGGATATCAGTGGTTCCGTGCGCGCGGGCAGGGGATCTGGGACGAGCGCGGCCGGCTGATTCGCATGGCCGGGTCCCTGCAGTGCATCGCGGATCGTAAACGAGTCGAGGACGCGCTGCGTAGAAACGAACAGTTGCTGAGTTCAATCATCAACAGTTCAAAGGCGGTGATCTACGCCAAGGATCTGAACGGCAAGTATCTGTTGATCAATTCCCGGTTCGAGCAGCTGTTCAACCTTACGCTCGACGGAGCGCGGGGGAAGACGCCCCATGACCTGTTTCCCTCAGACACGGCCGATCAGCTCCGGAACAACGATATCCGCGTTCAGACCAGCGCCCGTCCGTTGGAAACGGAAGAACTGGTCCCTCATCGGGATGGTCTGCATACGTACCTGTCAATCAAAGTCCCCTTGTTCGATCAGAATGGACACGTCTACGGGACATGCGGAGTATCCACCGACATCACCGAACGCAAGCGCGCGGAGGAGCAGCTCCGCGCGAGCGAGGAACGATTGCGGATGTCACTGTCGGCCTCGCATGTGGGCATCTGGGATTGGGACATCGCCACCGGGCGCATGTACTGGTCAGCCGGAGTGGAGGCACTGTGCGGACTAGGGAACGGGTCGTTTGCCGGGACGTACGCAGCCTACATGGAATTGGTGTACCTCGAAGACCGAGGGTCCCTGCTGGCTTCGATCCAACGGGCATTGGCAGGCCATGCGGCCGTCGAGGCCACGCATCGCGTGATGTGGCCCGACGGCACGTTGCACTGGCTGGCCTGGACCGGCCGGATCCACCGGGATAGCGAGAATCGTCCGATGCGTGTGTTGGGTACGGTCAACGACGTGACGGGACGAGGCGTTTCCGACACATGAAGATGGAAGAGTCTCATACAGGCACAACACAGCAGCGGGGAGTCAAGCGCGAGTGACACGTTCATCGATGGAAGCCTCGATCGCAGGAATAGGCCGAAGTGCGCTTCTTTGGGCCTGCCTGCTGATCGGGGTTCTTCTCCATGCGGCATTTATCCCGCCGCCCTCGGTTCATGCGACGGAAGTCGCCATTCTTAAGTCCTCCGACATTGCCGCCTACAATCAAGCCATCGCCGGCTTCAAAGCCACGCTGCCCGGCGATCTGACGCTGACCGAGTATGATCTGCAAGGGGACCTGGAAAAGGGCCGCAAACTGGCTAGAAGAATTCGCATCTCCAACCCGGCGCTTGTCTTGGCGGTGGGGCTCAAGGCCGCCAAGGCGGCCCAATTGGAAATCGTGGACACCCCGATCGTGTATGTCATGGTGCTGGATCCGGCCAAGTACGGCTTGTCCGCTCCGAATATGACCGGTGTTTTGCTGGAAGTGCCGGTGGAGCGACAGTTGACCGCGATCAAGAGCCTGCTGC
>DASSBQ010000102.1:0-4989 GCA_035698625.1 Nitrospiraceae bacterium | reverse complement strand
GCTCTTGCCAAAACGCTTACTACATGGAACAGCGCCGACGAACGGCTAAGAGGAGGAAAAGGACCGGATCTTCAAGACAAGGAGGGAAACGACGTGGCCAGAAAAAACGGTAAGGATCGAGGTGTTACCCAGCGCAAGGGTAGAGAGGGCTGGTGGGTGCGCCTATATATCGAGGGACGCGAGCGCTGGTACCGCTGTGATACCAAAGCTCAGGCTAAGGCCCTATACGGTCGGCTCAAGGGCGAACAGCGCGAGGGAAAGTATTTTGAGAAGCCCAAGGCCGTTCCATTCCGCGAGATAGCAGAGGAATACCTACTGGTGCTCGATGCACGGCGAAAGAGGAAAGGCGACGATCAGGCCAGAATGGGCCGATGGATTTCGGCCTTCCGCGATCAGGATGCAGCCACAATTTCCCCCAGGCAGATAGGAAAAGTCTTAACCACTCTCAGAATGAAGGGAAACAAGCCGGTACGCTTCTCCGGCGTCTCACGGTCCTGAAAGCAACGTTCAATCGAGCCAAGCGATTGGGCCTTCTGGGCGAGAATCCGGCGGCCCTTGTGAAGACGGCCAAACCTAATAACGTCCTTGTCCGATACCTGACCCCTGATCAGGAAGCGCATTTGCTTCAACATCTTCCTCCCCAGTACCACGCTATTGTGACAACCGCCATGCATACCGGCCTGCGGCAGGGCGAATTACTTAGGCTTTCATGGGCGGATGTGACTGGAATGTAGGCGTACTGACGGTCCATGAGACCAAGACCGGAGAACGCCGGCGAGTGCCGATGAATTCAACAATCGTGGGCCTTCTGAGTACCCTCAAGCAGAACAGCTTGCCTTCCCCTTTGCAGCGAGTCTTTCCCCATGATGGACGATACCTGACGGGCCTTTGACCGGGCCGTAAAGGCCGCCAGCTTGGCTCCCTTCCGCTTCCATGATCTCCGGCATACCTTTGCCTCACGGCTTGCGATGCAAGGAGCCAATGATCGAACCTTGATGGCGCTGGGCGGCTGAAAGTCTCCGGCCATGCTGAGCCGGTATGCGCATCTCTCCCCGGCTCATCTCTGGCAAGCTGTGGAAGGGCTAACTCAGCTCGGAACCGTGACCGAGGAAACGACTGAAAGTGGCGAGGAAGACAAGCCTATTGAAAGACTGGTGAGCCGGCTGGGATTCGAACCCAGGACCCTCGCCTTAAAAGGGCGATGCTCTACCGACTGAGCTACCGGCTCACCGACAGGATGTTGAAAACGATCGCTAACTGCATTCTCACGTCACTTGAACCCTGCGTCGTACCAACGACAGTACGTCTCGGCTTCTCGTTCGTTGCGGCCTTGTTACCGATCGTTTTGAAACATCCTGTAAAGTAGTGCCTCTTTCTCGATGAGAACGGCCGTCCTCCTTCAGCCTTCCTCAACGTATTTACTGCGCGTCTAAGAAACACAGGGCGCTCACAAGACACTGCCGGCTCACCGACGTGCACAAGCCTGACGCTCTTTACTCATCGCGCCGTGCATCGCGCTGCGGCCGCGCTGGACAGCCTTTTTGAACACCCCCAAAAACAGCGCATCTTACCACCGCCGGATGACGATTGACCATGGAGGATTTTATTTGCCGCGACTGCGACGAGCTTGCGTCAGCGGATTGCGGAGGATGATCGTCTCATCCCGCTTGGATCCGGTGGAGATGATATCGATCGGACATTCCGACAGTTCTTCAATCCGAGCCAGGTAGCGCTTCGCCTCCGCCGGCAGCTTCTTATAACTGGTCACGCCGGTGGTCGGTTGATGCCATCCGCGCAACGTCTCATACACCGGCTCGCAGCCGGTGAGGACTTCCAGGTCGGACGGCATGTCGCGATACAGCCTCCCGTTATATCGATACCCGCGGCACAATTTGAGAACTTTGCATCCGTCCAGCACATCGAGCTTCGTCACCGTGAGCGAGGTCAATCCGTTCACGAGCGAGGCATGACGGACCAAGACCCCGTCGAACCATCCGCAGCGCCGCGGCCTGCCCGTCGTCGCTCCGAACTCCTTTCCCCGTTCCTGCAATCCACAACCGATTTCGTCCGTCAATTCGGTCGGAAACGGCCCGCTGCCGACGCGGGTCGTATAGGCCTTGGCAATGCCCATGACCCCGTCGATCTTGGTCGGCCCGACGCCGGTTCCCGTGCAGGCGCCTCCCGCCGCCGCGCTGGAAGAGGTGACATAGGGATAGGTCCCGAAATCAACGTCGAGGTGCGTGCCCTGTGCTCCTTCGAAAAGGACGGTTTTCCCATCCCGAACGGCCTTATTCAGGAGACTCGTCGTCTCGCAAATGTGACTCTTCACCCGCCCGGCGTAGCCCATGTACTGGTCGAACACTTTTTCCAACTCAAACACTTCCACCTTGTGCAGTTGTTCAAGCAACCAGTTGATGTCGCCGAGATTTTCTTCAAGCTTTTGCTTGAACAGCGGGGGGTTCAGCAGATCACCCATGCGAATCCCGATGCGCGCCATCTTATCCACATAGGAGGGACCGATGCCCCGGCCGGTAGTCCCGATGCGGCGGACCCCCCTTGATTGCTCCGACGCCTTATCGATGGCCTTATGATACGGGAGAATCAAGTGCGCCCGATCGCTGACCGTGAAGTTTTTGCCGATCTTCACGCCCTTGCCATGCAAGTGGTCCATTTCCTCGATCAGCGCGCCGGGATCGACGACGACCCCGTTGCCGATGATACACAACTTGCCTCGGTACAAGATCCCGGAGGGAATCAGGTGGAAGACGAACGTATCCCGGGCATTGATGACCGTGTGGCCGGCATTGGAGCCGCCTTGATAACGCACCACCACATCGGCGTCGCGAGCCAGAATATCGACGATCTTGCCTTTTCCCTCGTCGCCCCATTGGGCGCCGATGATGACCAAATTTCCCATGTCATTCTCTATTGTGCGTCTCGGTCGAAAAAATAGCCCTGATCTCAACGAGACCAGAGCCACGAGCGCACCATGGTAGGGTCCGCTTATGGGTTTGTCAAGCATCGGTTTTGCCGCACCAGCCGCCCTCCTTCATCCTCGTACCCGTTCCTCATACCCGTGCTGCATCTCTCCAGCAGTCGCCGCTCTTCTCCTTTTCTTGACTGTCTAAAAGAGTGCGTGATAGCATGCCATGAATTTGAGTGAATCGGGCCTAACGCGCTTCACAATTCATAATTCAACAATAATCAGCAATTGTCTCGGACATGTGGGGCTGTGGCGCAGTTGGGAGCGCGCGTGAATGGCATTCACGAGGTCGCCGGTTCAATCCCGGCCAGCTCCACCACACCGACCTTCGGTTGACCCGCGCGTTCAGTATCGTAGTATCGTAAGTACCGCGCGCGGACAAACACCTTAATCGGAGCATGTTGGTCGCTAGAGCCGGTCGCTATTCTGTGTCTTATCGTCATTGGTGCGACCGGATAGAGTCTTCAACCATGTAAGCATTGCGTTCCCTTCCTCCTTGGTTTTTGCTTAACGCCTAACGTTTCACGCCTCGCGCAGATAATTCATGCTTCAACTCGAATCGGTTCATAAACAGTTTGCGACAAAGGTTTTGTTGGACGGCGCGACCGCGCACTTGCGGCCCAATTCCCGCGTCGGATTGGTCGGCCCGAACGGGGTGGGAAAAACCACCTTATTTCGGATGATCCTGGGCGAAGAATCGCCCGACGAAGGATCCATCCGGAAACGTCCCCGCCTCAGAATCGGCTATTTGCCGCAGGAGCTGGAAACCATCACGGGCAAGACCGTCCTGGACGCGGCCCATCGGGACCTCTATCCCGAGCACGAGGCGGAGCGAATTCTCATGGGCCTGGGCTTTACCACGTCCGACTTTTCCAGGCCGGTTGAAAACCTGTCCGGCGGCTACCGCATGCGGGTGGCGCTCGCGCATCTCCTGCTGTCCGAGCCGGATGTGTTGATGCTCGATGAGCCGACCAACCATCTGGACAAACCGACGCAGGCCTGGTTCGAAGATTTTCTCCTCACCTCGAAACTGACACTGCTCGTCATCAGCCACGACACGCGCTTCCTCGACCGTATCGCTACGCAGATCTGGGAGATCCGTGATCGGAGGATTCAGGAGTTCCGCGGCAATTACACGAAGTTTCGCGAGATGCGAGCCGCCCGGGACGCGCAATTGGAAGCCTCCGCCACTCGACAGGCCAAGGAAGTGGCGCGGGTGCAGAAATTCATCGACCGCTTTCGGTACCAGGCCAACAAAGCCAGCCAGGTCCAGTCCCGCATCAAGCAACTCGAAAAGGTCAAACTGATCGAACGGCAGCGGGATGCCAAGCGCGTGCGGTTCAAGTTTCCGCTTCCTTCGACGAGCGGGCGCCACGTGCTGGAACTGCACGGCGTCGCCAAGAGCTATGGAGACAAGGTCATCTATCGGTCGCTGGACTTCGCGGTCGAACGGGGCCAGCGTATCGCATTGGTCGGCGAGAATGGCGCGGGAAAGAGCACCTTGCTCAAGATGCTCGCGGGCGTTCTTCCGTTCGAGAAAGGCACCAGAACGGTCGGGCATGGGGTCACGCTCCATTACTTCGCGCAACACCAAGCCGAATCACTCAATCCGGAACATTCCATTCTCGATTCGTTGTCCGAGGTCTCGGTGCAGGCGGAGATGAATTTCCTGCGGGGCATCGCCGGCGCTTTTCTCTTCTCGGGACATGATCAGAAGAAACCGATCAAGGCCTTGAGCGGCGGAGAGCGCAACCGCGTGGCGCTGGCCCGGATGCTGGTCGAGCCGGCCAATACGCTGTTGCTCGATGAGCCGACCAACCATCTCGATCCTGCATCGGTCGACATGCTGACCGACGCCCTTACCGATTTCCCCGGCACCATTATCTTTATCTCCCACGATCCCACCTTCTTGACGCGCATCGCCACCCGGGTCGTTGAGATCGATGACGGACATGCCCGGAATTACTTCGGCGATTATGAATATTTTCAGTGGAAGAAGGCCCAGG
>DASSBQ010000101.1:0-4758 GCA_035698625.1 Nitrospiraceae bacterium | reverse complement strand
TCTGTCCCGTGATCTCGTGCCGACGACGGTCGAACTTCGTCACACCGGACGGGCCGTGAAGAATCATCTGTTCTTGCGTCATTCAAAAGGGGAGGCGGCCACAGGGTATAATGTACTGCAGAAGCTGGCGTATTTGGTCGTGTTGGCCGTGCTCGCGCCGGTCATTGTGTTGACCGGGCTCGGCATGTCGCCCATGATCGATACCGCGTTCCCGTGGCTGCTCCCGCTATTCGGCGGGCGGCAGGGGGCGCGCACTCTCCACTTCATCGCCTGCTTTTCCTTTGTGGGCTTCGTTGCGGTGCATGTTCTCCAGGTTGTCATGACGGGATTCATCAACAATATGCGCTCGATGATCACCGGCTGGTTTGCCGTCAAAGGAGGCCGCCATGACACGTAACAGGCTCGGACGCCGTCAGCTCTTGAAGGCCGCCGCCGGTGTCGCGGGCATCATGGCCAGTTCCGGCTGTGACAATCTTTCTCGCAGCGAGTGGGTTCGGCAGATGCTCGGCCACACGGAAGCCTGGACCGAGCGCGTGCAGCGTGCGCTGACACCGGCGAACGCGTTGGCCAAGGAATATGAAGAGCGCGATATCTCCGCCGTCTTTCCACCCAACGGCAACACCCATCCGGGAACCTCGGATTACGTTGCCAAGGCAGAGCGCGACTTTGTCGACTGGCAGGTCGGTGTCACGGGTCTTGTCGCCAAGCCCGCGACATGGTCGCTCGCCGAACTCCGCGCCATGCCGTCGCGCACACAGATTACCAGGCATGATTGTGTGGAGGGATGGAGCGCCATCGGCAAATGGACGGGCGTACCTCTGGGAGATCTCATGCATCTGGTCGAACCGCTGCCGGAGGCTCGGTACGTCGTGTTCCACTGCGCCGACAGTGACGACGAAGGCGCTCCCTATTATGAAAGCGTCGCCCTGCAGGACGCCTATCACCCCCAGACGCTTCTGGCGTACGACCTGAACGGAACGCCGCTCGACATTCCTCACGGCGCGCCGATTCGCCTACGGATCGAACGTCAATTGGGCTACAAACATGCGAAGTATGTGATGGGCTTGGAACTCGTTGCTTCGCTGGCCGGTATCGGCGGGGGAAAGGGCGGCTACTGGGAAGATCAGGGGTACGAGTGGTACGCCGGCATTTGATCACACCAAAGTATCTCGGCCAGTCCGGCATCACACGGAAATCCATGAACACCTCGCAAAGCGCATTCTGAAAATATTGAGCAATCCGTGATTCGGTTTTCTTGCCCCTTGTATACGCTCAGCGAGCGGGGAAAGTATCTGGTTGCCCCGTAATCCCTCGCCCTTGCATATCAAACCGGCATCTCCGTAGAATACGTTTTTCCTCTGTAAGCCATTGGCTTTCTGTAAGATTCAGGTCGCTAGGCTGCCGAAGGACAAATGGTCAAATTCCTATGAAAGTCGAGTATTCGAAGGGAGATCGGGCGTCGAAGGAGCTGATTCTCCTCAATCGCCAACTGTTTGAAGCTTCCAGCGGCCGGAAGATGAAGGTCATGTTGATCTTCCCGCCGGACTGGTACCCCTCCGAACCCTATTTGAGCCTCCCATCCCTTACCTCAGTCCTCCGCCAAGCCGGGCATAGGGTCATTCAAAAAGATATCAATTGCGAAATGTGGGACTGGTACTTCAGCGAGGAGTTTCTGAAGAAGGTCTTACGCCGGGTGCCGCAGCAATTGGATCGGCTCCGCAAGTTGTCAAAGAAGCGGGATCTGGCCGAGCGGGAGATGGATGTGCAGCTGGCGCTCTGTGATGTGTCGCGTCCTCGGATGGAGAAATTGATCCGGGATGCGGAAGAGGCAAAGCATATCGTCAGAAATGAAAAGTTTTACGACATCGACAAGTTAGAATGGGCAATCCAAGTATTTCGTGAGGTTACAGCGATCATTTCGCTGGTCTACTCTCCGGCGCGAATCTGCATGCCGCCGATGGAGACGGATCTGTCGTACAAGCCGTACGTCTCGGCCGAGGTGATGGAGGCCGTCCGGGACGAACAGGTCAACGTGTACCGGGACGTGTTCGACCATTTGGTGAAGCCGGTGATTCAGGCCGAGCAGCCGGACGTGGTCGGAATCTCGATTGTCCTGCAGCAGCAGATGTTTTCGACCATGACCTTCTGCGCCCTCATCAAGCAGCACTTTCCCCATATCCACGTCACGATCGGCGGCAATACGGTCACCCGCCTGCGCGATGTCCTGCCGCAGTCGCCGCTCTTTCAGTATTTCGACAGCGCCGTGGTGTATGAAGGGGAGACGGCGTTCACGCAACTGGTCGAAGCGGTCGGCGCCAAGCAGAGTTTGGCTCATGTGCCGAATACGATCTATAAGGACGAGACCGGCATCCATGTATCGCCGCTGAGTTATGCGGAAGATATGGCCGCGCTGCCGCCGCCGGATTTCGACGGATTGCCGCTCGAGAAGTATTTCGTCCCCACGCGCGTCTTGCCCTATCTGGCGACGCGAGGATGTTATTGGGGCCGCTGCGAGTTCTGCGACCACGGCGAGGGCTATACCGCCGGCTATCGGTCGAAGAAGATTCAGGACATTCTCGCCGACATCACTTATTTGCGCGACAAGTATGGCGCCAAACATTTTCACTTTACCGACGAGTCCTATCCGCCGGCGCTGTTCCGCAAGCTCTCTCGGGGATTGCTCGAGAGCAACATGGACATCTTCTGGACGACGCACATGCGGTTCGAGAAGAGTCTGCTGGAAGACGCCGTCTGGCAGGACGCGAAGGAATCGGGCTGCCGCTATCTGCACTTCGGCTACGAGTCCGGCGTCGAGCGGGTGCTCCAGCTGATGGACAAGGCGACGACGGCGGAGGTGATGACACAGCATTTGAAGCTGACGGCGGAGGCGGGCATCTGGAACCACTGTATGGGCTTCTTCGGTTTTCCCGGCGAGACGAAGGAGGAGGCCTGGCAGTCGGTGCAGTTTCTCGAGCAAAACAAGGACCATGTCCACTCCCTGGGATTCGGGACGTTCGATCTGGGGCGGCATAATCCGGTGGCGAAACACCCGGAGAAGTGGGGCGTGACGGCCTACAAGAATCCGGAGTGGGATTTGGCATTGGACTACTACTACACGGTGAAGAACGGCATGAGCATCGAAGAGGCGGAGCGGGTGTTCGAGCAGTTCGAGCGGAACCACAATCCCGGCTGGGACTTGCGCCTCTATATTCGTGAATATATCTTTCTCTATATCTCAAGATTCGGCTTAGGGAAGCTGTCTGATCTTCAGTATCGATCGGTTAAAACAGTCGGAGTCACGCCGACGCTTGCAGGAAAGATGTAAGGGAGTGTATCTCGTGAAGCGTGAGGCACAAGATCATTGTTCTCGGAATGTCTGCGAGAGACGAGATGCGCTTCACGAAAGACAGATGTAATGACCATGAGCAGCAATGGACTTCTACAGATTGATGGCTTGACCCCGATCACGAAAGAAGATCGGAAAAAATCGAAGGTCATGCTGATCTTTCCGCCCGAGTGGGTACCGACGGCGCCATACCTTGCCTTGCCTTCGCTGACAGCCGTCTTGCGTGAGGCCGGCCATACGGTCATCCAGCGCGATATCAACATCGGCATGTGGGATCACTTCTTCAGCATGGAGTTTCTGATCTGGGTGAAGGCTCGGTTGGGCATGCAGCTGAAGTCCCTGCAAGAGAAAGAGAAGGCGGGACTCCTGACTGAGCGGGATGTGAGTCATCTGACGGTTGTGGAACAGGCCTATGACCTCGATGTCTTCGATCTGGCGGATCGAGCCGAAGATGCCAAGCTGATCGTGCGTGGCGAACGTTTCTATGAGGCGGAGATGTTGGAAGGAGCGCTCAACACCTTCCGTGAGACGATGGCCTATATCTCGGCCGCCTATTATCCTGCCTCCCTCGTGTTCTATCCGATGGAAAGCAATCTCGGGTATCGTCCCGGTGTTTCGAGAGAAATATTTGCCTGTTTGGACGATGAGCAGGTAAACGTCTATCGGGATCTTTGCAATCAGTTGGTCATGCCGGACGTGGCAAGGGAACAGCCGGACGTGGTCGGAATTTCCATTGGGACACAAATGCAGCTCTTGGCCGGTCTAACGTTCGGCAAGATGATCAAGGAGACGTTCCCGCAGGTCCATGTGGTGGTGGGCGGCAATATCATCACACGACTACAAGAAGATCTTGTAAGGCATGAGAGATTTTTTACAGACGTATTTGATTCCTCTATTCTCTATGAAGGGGAGCATGCGCTGTTGTGGCTCATCGAAGCGTTGAATGGGCAGCGGACGCTCGCGTCGGTTCCCAACCTCATTTATCGCGATGAGTCAGGTCTCCATCGGAATTCCGAAGTGTATACCGAGAAGACCAATGCGCTGCCCTTGCCGGACTTTGAGGGCATGCCGCTGGATCGTTACTTCGTTCCGGAACTGATCATTCCCTATCTGGCCACGCGCGGCTGCTATTGGGGCCGCTGTACGTTCTGCGACCATGGTCAAGGCTACTTCGATCAGTACAGGGGAATGCCGGCTCAGCTGGTGATTGATCAGATCAAGGCCCTCCGGGATAAGTACCACTGCCGACATTTTCTATTTTCTGATGAATCCTATCCACCGGCCCTCTTCAAGAAAGTCTCCCAGCTCCTGGTTGACCAAGATGTCGGAATCAAATGGACGACGCTCATTCGGTTTGAAGAAACATTGCAAGATCAAGCCATCTGGAATCTCGCGGCGAAGGCCGGCTGCTG
>DASSBQ010000100.1:0-3282 GCA_035698625.1 Nitrospiraceae bacterium | reverse complement strand
CACCGTCCATGACCGGTTCGGTTTCGTACAGGGAGGAGACGGCGTCGAGTCGCGAGTGCGGCAATAGGCTCAGGAGGGTCATGGCACGATCGCAATAATCAAGTCGATTTCCTACGTTGGATCCGAAACCGATGAATGCGGTAGCCATGATGCGTCGTCACTCGTGAGGTAAATGTTATTCGATAGTTCTTCAGTACCCTACCCGTTTAATTCGTTCCACCGCCTCCGCCAACCGTTCCGTCGAAGTGGTGACCGTCATCCGGATATAGCCTTCACCCGGCGCGCCGAATCCATTTCCCGGCGTCGTGACAATACCGGCTTTTCCCAAAAGATGTGCCGTAAATGACGCTGAGGTATAGCCACCGGGGACCGCCACCCACACATAAAAAGCCGCCGGCGGAGGATCGACGACCAGACCCAGTTGCTTCAATCCCGGCACCAGCACATCACGCCGTTCCTGATACACTTTGCGAAGTCCGTCCGTGACGGAATCATCCAAATTGAGGGCGGTGGTACCCGCTTCCTGAATAGCCTGAAACACTCCCGAATCCAAATTACTTTTGACCTTGCCCAGTCCGGCCAGCACTTCTTTATTGCCGACAGCAAAGCCCAGCCGCCACCCGGTCATGTTATAGGTCTTGGAAAGAGAATGAAATTCGACGCCGACCTCTTTCGCGCCCTCTATCTCAAGGAAACTGACGGGGCGTTTCCCGTCATAGAAAATTTCCGAGTAGGCCGCATCGTGACAGACGATGACCTGGTTGGCGCGCGCGAAGTCGACGACTCGTCGAAAGTAGTCCTTGCTCATGACCACTGATGTGGGGTTGTTCGGTGAATTGAGCCACATCAGTTTGGCTTTCCTGGCGATGTCCTTCGGAATGGCGGTCAAATCAGGCAAGAAACCGTTCTCCTTCGTGAGGGGCATGATATGCGAGACGCCGCCGGCGAAGCTCGTGCCGACCGGGTAGACCGGATAACCGGGACTCGGCACCAGCGCGACATCTCCGGGATTCACAAACGCCAGCGGCACATGACCGATGCCTTCTTTGGATCCAATCAGAGTCAAGACTTCGGATGCCGCATCGAGGGTGACATTGAAGCGCCGCTTATACCAGGCCGCGACGGCGCCGCGGAACGAGGCCATGCCCTCATAGGACGGATACTGATGGTGCTTGGGGTCACCCGCAGCGCGGCGTAACGACTCGATGATCGGAGCGGGGGTCGGCAGGTCTGGATCGCCGATTCCGAGGTTGATGATATCCACGCCCTGTCCGATCGCTTCCTGCTTCATCTTGTCGATCGCGGCAAACAAATAGGGTGGCAATGTGTTGATACGAGCGGCATATTCAATGGGGAAACCGGCCATGCTATGAAACTCCTTTCCGGCGATCTTGCAGACGTCTTCTCAGTCGCTGCGGTCCGCGTGCGCCCTGAGCATTTGCTTGAACGAGCGGGTAGACTACAGCAGGTTCAGTGCGGCAATCAACGAGCGGGATTGATCCCCGGATCGACTCGATCAGGTTCCAACCGCGCAAGAACACGATTCTACGTCCGGCCTCGCGAACCTTGTATCGACCCGTCGCCCCGCCGTACACTTACCGTGGAGGGTCGTACGCGATGAAGGTCCAAAAACTGCTGCATACCCGTATGCGGGTCAGCGACATGGACGAAACGATTCGGTTTTACACCGATGTCTTGGGGCTGGAGGTGCTGGAACGCAAGGTATCGCCCAGGGGCTCGCATCTTGCGTTCTTGAAAGTCCCGAACAGCGAGGAGTTGATCGAGTTATGCAGCTTTCCGGCGAGCGGTCCGGTGAAGGTCCAGGAAGATCTGGTTCATCTGGCATTTGAAGTCGAGAACCTGGATGCCACCATGGCTTCGCTCAACAGCCGCGGCATCCGGATCACCGACGGGCCGACAGGAACGTCCTCGGGGAGTCGATTTATCTTCATCGATGCGCCCGATGGTTACGAGGTTGAACTGATCGAACGGCCCCCGGGCACCGCCCTTGTCTAGAATTGTGAAGCGGTCGTCCGCCTACCCAGGCTCCTCTCTTCCATTGACGATTTCCCGGCGGCCCGGCCATAATTGTTTTTCCATTCACGAACGACGATTGGCGAGCGACGGTTTCCAAAAGGAGCGCGCATGAAAAACGGGTTCTTCAAGGGCCATGGGTTGGGTAATGACTACATTGTCATGGATCCAAAGGAGCTGACGTTCAAATTGATCCCGGCCGTAGTCAGAACGATCTGCGATCGAAACTGGGGGCTCGGCAGCGACGGAATTCTGGCGCTTGCGCCGACCAAGAAAGCCGATTTCGGCCTGCGCATCTTCAATCCGGACGGAAGCGAAGCCGAGAAGTCGGGCAACGGGCTACGCATCTTTGCCCGGTACCTCCATGCCACCCGCAAGACCATGCGGAAGGCATTTTCCGTCGACACAAAGGGAGGCCTCGTCTCCATCAAGCTTCATCTGGACCGGCATCGAGAGGCCTCTGCCGTGACGGTTGAGATGGGCCGGGCGAGCTTCTCACCCGACGCCCTGCCCTGCTCGCTCGCCGCGGAAGAATTGATTCAGCAGCCGATCGAGGCGGGAGGACGGTCGCTTGAGTTTACGGGCGTGAGTGTCGGCAATCCGCATTGCGTTCTGTTCAAGCGGGCGGGCGAGTCCTGGTCGCGGGCCGACCTCTTGGTTCTCGGGCCGGCGCTCGAAAATCATCCGCTGTTCCCCAAGCGGACCAACGTGCAATTGGCCGTACCGACCGGCCCGCAAGAATTGTTTATTCTGATTTGGGAGCGGGGGGCCGGTGAAACGCAGGCCTCCGGTTCTTCTTCATGCGCCGCAGCCAGCGCCGCCGTACGGCTGGGTCTCGTTCGCAGTCCCGTGACCGTCAGGATGCCTGGCGGGACTCTGCATATCGAGGTTACCGCGGACTATCACCTCACGATGACGGGTCCTGTCGCGGAGGTGGCCCGAGGGACACTCAGCCCATCGTTTGTCCGAAACCTCAAGTAACGCTCGTCGAGCGACCGCCAGGCCTCATGCGCGAAAGCGGCAGGAAAATCACAGATAATTCCTGATATTCTGTCCATTCACGGACGGCCTTCCGATGACTGACGTGCTCCAATCCAAGCTCGACCACCTCGGCGATCAGCCCGGGGTTTACCTTTTCAAGAATCGACAGGGCGACATCCTTTATGTGGGCAAAGCGGCGGTTCTGGCGGACCGTGTCCGGTCGTATTTTCATAAAGGAGCCGACGCCTCGCCGAAAACAGCGCTCCT
>DASSBQ010000099.1:0-5791 GCA_035698625.1 Nitrospiraceae bacterium | reverse complement strand
ATGCTGCTGCTGGTCGCTGCAGCGGGCGGATGCAAATCGGGTGAAGCGACGGGTCCGCCGGCGACCCGCGTGGGCGTGGTCGATCCACAACGCATCCTGAACGAGACCAATGCGGGCAAGAAAGCGCGGGAAACCCTGGCTTCCTTCACGAAGAACCGCCAGGCGCTCATTGAGCTGGAAGAAAAGGAATTGCGCCGGTTGGAAGAAGACTTTGTGAAGCAGGGCAGCGTGCTGAGCCCGACGGCGAAGCGCGAGCGGGAAGATCAATTTCGTCGCCGTATGGCCGAGTACCAGCAAAAAGTCGCCGAGCTGAATCGTGAAGTGCAGGACAAACAGAAAGACGTGCTCGACGGTTTTCGGGACAAGATTGAAGCGGTCTCGGCAAAAGTCGCCAAGCGCCAGGGGCTGCAGCTGATTATGGACCGGGGCCGCGGCGGCGCGACCATCTACTTTGAGGATTCCATCGATTTGTCCTCGCAGGTCATCGAAGAATTTAATAAGGACTATCCATGATTGCCTGCCGGCGGAAAGCTGCGGCGAGCATCGAAGCAAAGGAGGATCCATGAGGAGCATCATTCTGGGAGGCGCCGCCGTTATGGCTGCGGCGATGGTTCAGGAGGTCTCCGCGGCCGAACCGTTCAAAGTTGCGATCATCGACCAACAAGCGGTCATCGAGCGAAGCGTAGCCGGGAAGCGGGCGCTGGAAGAGATGAAGAGCTATTCGGCCACGCGACAGCGGATCGTCGAAGCCGATGACGCGGAACTCAAAGAGTTCGAAAAGGCCGGCCAGGATCCCAATCTCTCGGAAGAGGCCAGAAAAGAAAAACAAGAACTGTTTCGGACGAAGCTCGAGGCCTATCAACGCCGCATCCAGGAGTTCAATCGTGAGGTGCAGGAAAAGCAGCGCGGCATGATCTCCGAGTATTCCAAAAAGATTCGGGATGCGGCTTTGATCGTCGCGCAAAAGGAAGGCTATACGGCGGTCATCGACAAAGGAAGCGAGGGCTCCGTCAAGATCGTGCTGTATCACCACCCGTCGGTCGATCTCACGGACAAAGTCGTCAAAGAATTGGACCGACAGACCAAATGATCGCCATCATACGTTTAACCAGGAGGCAGGGCTGATGTCAGGGATGGATGTGGCGCAGATTCAAGCCTTATTGCCCCACCGGTATCCGTTCCTGCTCGTGGACCAAATCCGTGAGCTGGAAATCGATCGCCGGATCGTGGGGATTAAGAATGTCACGATCAATGAGCCGTTTTTTCAGGGACATTTTCCAGGGCGTCCGGTGATGCCGGGTGTGCTGATTCTTGAAGCCATGGCCCAGGTGGGCGGTGTCCTTGCGTTCAAGTCGCTGGGTCATGTCGCCCGTCCGGTCGTCTATCTGACCGGTGTCGATCAGGCCAAGTTTCGAAAACCGGTTGTGCCCGGAGATCAGCTCCGTTTCGAGGTCGATGTCATCAAGAAGCGGCCGCCGTTTTGGAAGATGAGAGCCCGGGCGTTTGTAGTCGAAGATGTCGTCTGTGAAGCTGAGGTGACGGCGATGGTCACCGAGGAAAAAGCAACGGAAGGATAACGATCGGCGATGCAAGTCTACGATACAGGGCTCCGTGCCCGATGATCGGCGGCTTCCTGAGGAGGTCCTGAGTGAAGATTCATCCGACAGCAGTGGTCCATCCCAAGGCCGAATTGGCGGACGATGTCGAAGTCGGCCCCTATGCAGTGGTAGGCGAGCATGTCCGCTTGGGCAAACACACCAGGCTGCTGTCTCACGTCTGTGTGGAGGGATGGACCGAAATCGGCGACGAGTGTGAGTTGCATCCCTTCGTCTCGGTGGGGGGGCCTCCCCAGCACTTGCAATATCAGGGAGAACCGACGCGGGTGATCATCGGCCACCACAATATCCTTCGCGAATACGTGACCGTCAATCGCGGCACCATGCCGGGCGGCGGCAAAACGACGATCGGCGACCACAACTTCCTCATGGCCTATGTCCACGTGGCGCATGATTGCCACTTGGGGAACCATTTGATTTTGGCGAATGCCGCCAGTTTGGCGGGACACATTACGATCGGCGATCATGCCATCATCGGCGGCCTCTCCGGCATCCATCAATATGTCCGCATCGGTCCTTATGCGATGGTCGGCGGATGCTGCGCTCTTGGACAGGACTTGCCGCCCTTCATGCGGGCGGCGGGCGGCTATCGCGCGCGCATGTACGGCTTGAATTCCATCGGCCTGCGCCGGCACGGCTTTTCGGCCGAACGGATTACCGTGCTCAAGCACGCGTACGATCTGCTGTTTCGATCCGGTCATCGAGTGGCGGAGGCAGTGAAGCTGGCGAAAGAGTCGTACAAGGATAATGTGGACATCTTGCAGGTGACGACCTTTATGGAAGGAACGAAACGGGGAATTTGCCGTTCCGTCGGAAAGGATCAGGAGAATGACGACGAGTAGGAGGCGCGGCAGGCATGGGCGATAGCGGGGCCCTTCCCCTCGCCGGATCACGCATCGGCCTCATTGCAGGAAACGGCCGCTTTCCGATTATCTTTGCCGATAACGCGCGCAGACTCGGCTATTCCGTCAGTGCCGTGGCCCACGAAGGCGAGACCGAACGAGAGCTGGCCGATCATGTGGAACGCATCCATTGGATCAAGATCGGGCAATTCAACAAACTCATCAACGCCTTGAAGGGCGACGGCGTGCGGGAGGCCGTCATGCTCGGCGGCATCAAAAAAACGCACGTCTTTACTACGGTGCGGCCCGATTTTCGTGCCCTGGCGTTGGCGGCGCGCCTCATCCGCTACAAAGACGACCAAATTCTGCGTGAGATTGCCGCCGAACTGGAAAATGAGGGAATCCTCATCAAAGAGTCGACGTTTGGTTTGCAGGGGATCCTGGTGGAAGAGGGACCGCTGACCAAACGCACGCCGACCAAGAAGGAGTGGGAGGACATCCGGTACGGATGGGAGGTCGCCCAACACATCGGCTCCCTCGACATCGGACAATGTGTCGTCGTGAAGGACAGCGTGATCGTCGCGGTTGAAGCGGTGGAGGGAACGGACGGCGCGATCAGGCGCGGCGGCGAACTCGCGCAGCAGGGGGCGGTCGTGGTCAAGCGGTGCAAGCCGCAGCAGGATTTGCGGTTCGATTTGCCGGCCGTCGGACCCAAAACGATCGATGTCATGGATTCCGTCAAAGCCTGCGCGCTTGCCTTGGAGGCCGGGCGCAGCGTCTTACTGGATCGTGAAGAAACCATTCACAAAGCCGATCGAGCCGGGATTGCCATCGTGGGCGTCGCGCGGGTATGACGCCGATCCGCGAACGAGGGGCCGGCTCCGGCAGCCGACGGTTCAGCGCATGAAACGGATCCGAGCAGGGGTGATCGGGGTCGGCCATCTCGGGCAGCATCACGCCCGGCAATATGCCACGCTGCCCGGGTCGGTATTGGTCGGGGTGTTGGATACCGATCCAAGCCGCGCCAAATTGATCGCAGATCGGCACGGAGTCCGGGCGTATCCCCAAGTCAATGCCCTGATTCAGGACATTGAGGTCGTCAGCATTGCCGCGCCTACGTCGGCCCATTTCGTGCTGGCAAAAACCTGCCTGCAAGCGGGCAAGCATGTGCTGGTGGAAAAGCCGGTGGCCGTGACGGCGGCCGAGGCCCGGGACCTGATCGAGGTGGCGAAGGATCGAGGCTGCCTGCTGCAGGTGGGGCACAGCGAGCGGTTCAACCCGATCATGCAACTCATGCGGGAGCATATCGACCGACCGGCCTTCGTCGAATGCCATCGCTTGAGTTCGTTCGGGGATCGCGGAACCGATGTGGATGTTGTGCTGGACCTCATGATTCATGATTTGGATCTGGTCTTGTCGTTCGCTCCGGGCCCGTTGGAAGAGGTTCGCGCAGCCGGCGTCCCGGTGCTGTCGCAGAATATCGATATCGCCAATGCGCGGCTGGTCTTCGCCGGCGGCTGTGTCGCCAACCTCACATCCAGCCGGGTTTCGATGACCAAGATGCGTCGTCTCCGGGTATTTCAACGAGATCGTTATGTCTCCATTGATTTCCAGACCCGGCAGGGAATGATCAGCCGGCGCGTGGAGCAGTCCGGGCGGCGTCCGAGCATTGAGGTAGAGCATTTCCGTGGGACTGAAGAGGAGCCGCTCAAGCTCGAAGTGGAGTCGTTCCTTCAGGCCGTCTCGACCGGCTCGCAGCCGGTGGTGGGCGGCGAAGCGGGGCTGGCAGTGCTTGAATTGGCTCATCAGGTCCTGGACGCGATCGGCCACTTTCTGCAACGCCATGCTGTGGACGGGGACAAGGGCGACGCGCATGGCGAGACCATTTTTCCCAATTGAGTCGATCCGGTTCGGCCGGCTGTCCCTCTTGTGAGCGGGTGTGTATGCCGCGAATTCTCATCATCACCGGGGAAGCGTCGGGCGATCTTCACGGAGCCAATTTGGCGCATGCTTTGAAACAGGCGGACCCGGCCCTGTCTATTGTCGGCATCGGCGGAGCGCGTATGGGGGCCGAGGGCATCGAAATGGTCAGAGACGTGGCGCAGCTCGACATCATGGGACTGATCGGTCCGGCCGCCGTCAAAACCATGATCCGGCGCATTCTAAAAATTCGCCGTGTCATTCGCTCCGAACCCTGGGACCTGGTCGTGCTTATCGATAATCCGGGCCTCAATTTTCATTTTGCGCGCGTGGCGAAAGCCGCGGGCCGGCGTGTACTGTATTACATTGCGCCGCAAATCTGGGCCTGGCGGCCGCGCCGCATCCGCTGGATCCAACGCCGAGTCGACCACGTCGTTGTGATCCTTCCCTTTGAAGCCGACCTGTATCACCGTGCGGGAGTCCGGTGCACCTTCGTCGGTCATCCGTTGCTTGATGAGGTGGCCCCTTCGTATGATCGGATCGAGCTGCGCAAGCATTTTGATCTTGAGGAGGGCCGGCCGGTGATCGGATTGCTGCCGGGCAGTCGGCAAGGAGAGATCCGATCCCTGCTGCCGGTCATGTTGGAGACCGCCGCGCGTGTATCGGCCCACCGGCCCGCCGTGCAATTTATCCTAGCCCAAGCGCCCTCGGTTTCCGATGCGCTCCTTCAGGAATGCTTGGCGCAGAGCCGGGTACCGGTCCGTGTCGTTCATGGCCAGGCCAGCGAGGTCATGGCCGTCGCAGATCTCTTGTTCGTGGCCTCCGGGACCGCGACCTTGCAAGCGGCGGTCGTCGGCACGCCGATGATCTTGCTCTATGCGACGACCTGGTTGACCTATCGCATCGCCAAATTCTTGATCCGGGTCGATTGCATCGGCCTGGTGAACTTGGTCGCAGGGCGGAAGATTATCCCCGAGTTGATTCAGCAGGAGGCGACCGCCGACTGTCTGCATCGGGAAGCCGATCGCTTGTTGCAGGATCGGAAAGCCTATGATGAGATGAGAACAGCCTTGCGCGCGATCCGTGAGAAACTCGGGCAACCGGGAGCTTCCCGGCGCGCCGCCGAGATCGTCCTGACAGAGTGTCGTCTATGAATCAATACATGCGGCTCATTCGGTATTTGAGACCGTACCGGATGCGCCTGGCCGCCGCCTTCGTCTGCGCGCTCCTGGTGGCCGGGTTATCCGGCATGTACGCCTGGCTGGTGCGGCCGGTGCTCGACGGCTTGTTCATCAGCCGGGATGAACGGCTGCTCGTCATTCTCCCCCTCGCGATCCTGGCGGTAGCCGTCCTCAAAGGCGTCTTCAATTACGGTCAAAATTACCTCATGAACTATATCGGTAATCAGGTGAT
>DASSBQ010000098.1:0-6479 GCA_035698625.1 Nitrospiraceae bacterium | reverse complement strand
ATCACGGCAGCAGTGGCGCCGGTTCTACGTTTACCGCCCGGTTGGTCGCTCAAAAGCCCCTCGCCTCCCGACCATGAGCCGCATTGACCTTCATCTCCACACGACCCATTCGGATGGCAGCTTTCCTCCTGCGGACGTGCTTGCTTTTGCGCAAACAGCGGGAGTGACCGCCCTGGCTATTACCGATCATGACATCGTGGCGGGGATTCCGGAAGCCATGGAGTTGGGATCCCGCCTTGGCATGGAAATCATCCCCGGGGTAGAGATCAGCTCGCGCTATGGCGATAGCGAGCTGCATATTCTTGGATATTGCTTCGATTGGCAGCAGCCGCTGCTCAATAGACGCCTGAAGACACTGCGGGAAAGCCGGCATGAGCGCAATCCCCGGATCATTCAACGGCTGAACGACCTTGGCCTTCCCGTGACTTACGAGGAAGTGAGAGAGTTAGCCGGCACTGAATCGGTCGGTCGGCCCCACATTGCGCGTGTCCTCATGAACAAGAAGTTGGTGAGTTCGGCGAAGGAAGCCTTTGATCGCTACTTGGCGGAAGGACGTCCCGCCTTTGTGCCTCGGCAACTGCCGGATCCGATGGAAGCGGTAACCTGGATATGCGAGGCCGGAGGGGTCGCTGTGCTGGCCCATCCGACATGGGTCAAGGAATCGTCCGAAGGTCTCGCACGCCTTGTCGCGCAACTCAAGGAAGCCGGCCTGGGTGGAATCGAGGTCCACTACAGCACTCATAACGCGAGGCAGACGGATGAGTATTTGAGTCTTGCCAAACGCCTGAATCTGCTCGTCACCGGAGGAAGCGACTTTCACGGTGTGACCAAGCCGGACATTGGCGTGGGAACCGGTCGGGGCGACCTCAAAGTGTCCGACAAACTGCTGGAACCGCTCAAGAAAGCCGCATCGACACATTGAGCGCCCGCTCAAGCGCTTGTCTCTAGAGGAAGCGTTTCCCTCCTTGTCGCTCGATTACAATCACCCGCCTCTGTGCAGGAATCCGCCCGGTCGCTTTCATTCGATTCGTTGACTCCTATTGTGCTTCCGCTACACTGAGCCATACATCTGAATCCCACGCGCATGGCCACTCCTTGGGGCTGGATCGGCCCATACATCGTTGTCATCATTCTCGTAATCCTGGTCAGTCCTCTCCTTGCCGCCCTGCCTCTCTTTACCAAGATAGCGCTGCCGCAATTTGGAATCAACGCGGCCCAGGCCTTGCGCCTGTTTGCAGACGGAGTCTGCCTGCTTATGGTGTGGCTGGCCGCTCGTCGGGCGTATGACGAGCTTGAGGAAACCGGAAAGGGCCAAACGTTCGTCCGGGCCGTTCTCTATCCAGCCGCATACTTCCTCCTCATCATCGCAGGTCACAAAGCATACGAAGTCCACGGCATGCCCATCCTCGGACCGCCGACCCAGCCTTTCTACAGCTGGCTGTTCAGCGCGGGATTAATCGGCTCCGCCACATGGCTGACCATCGCGTGGCTGCGCCATGCGGACGCGTTGACGCGCTCCTGGGCGTCCCCCGCTCGACGCCGGCGTGCCACGGTTTCGAAGACCGACCCTAAGGACGCGGAAGAGCCGGAAACTCCGGTTGCGGTGGTAGCCGCTCCTGGCGCCGACACAACGGTTTTCCTTCGAAATGGGCACACCGCTCCGGAAGCCCTGGGCCGCTACAGGATCGTAAAGGAAGTGGGTCGTGGCGCAATGGGGGTCGTCTACCTTGGCAAAGATCCCACGATTCAACGTTTTGTCGCCATCAAAACCATGCGGCTTGATGAGCTGGACAACATGGAGGAAGTCAAACAGTTCCGAGAACGCTTTTTCCGTGAGGCGGAATCGACTGGACGACTCTCGCACCCCAATATCGTGACTGTGTACGACGCGGGAGAACAGGAAGGTCTGGCCTTTATCGCAATGGAATATCTGGAGGGAATGACGCTCAATAATTACTGCCAGAAGAACGCTCTGTTGCCTCCCAAACAAGCGCTTCAGATTATCGGGACGGTCGCGGACGCCCTGGACTACGCGCACAGCCAGGGGGTGATTCACCGGGATATCAAACCGGCCAACATCATGATCATGAAGAACCGCGTCGTGAAGGTCATGGATTTTGGCATTGCCAAGCTCGCCAGCTCATCCAAAACCCAGGCGAGCATGATCTTAGGGACGCCACGGTACATGTCGCCGGAGCAAGCCATCGGGAAGAGCGTGGACGGGCGATCTGATGTCTTTTCCCTTGGGATCGTCTTATTCGAACTCCTCACGGGAGAGAAACCATTCGATGCGGAAAATATGCCGGCTCTCGTCATGCGCATTATGAAAGCGCCTCATCCTCCGTTGAACAAATATCGTCGCGATCTGCCCACCCGTGTACAGGCCATCCTGGATCGCGCCCTTCAGAAAGAAATCGTCAATCGATACCGCCATGCCTCTGATATGGCCCATGATCTGCGCGAACTCGCCCAGGTCATGCCGAAATAGGTCGGAATGGATTCCTTCACGATGCAATATGGAGCCACCTCGGACACCGGCCTGAAACGCCGCCATAACGAAGATCGGTTCTATGCAGACCCGGTACTTGGTCTTTATCTGGTGTGTGACGGAATGGGAGGCCATCGGGCGGGTGAAATCGCCAGCGCGAAAGCGGTCGAATCTATTCGCGACCATATCGCCGCCTCCGCGCTGGACTCGGACCACCCATTGATCGGAGTCTACCGGCCGGAGTTTTCCGAACCGACCAACCGCCTGGCCAGTGCAATTCGCGCAGCCAATCTCGCGGTCTATCAGGAATCGTTGCGACAGCCTTATTATGCCGGGATGGGAACGACCGCCGCATCGGCGCTCCTATCCGGCCACGTCGTCTCGATCGCTCATGTCGGGGACAGCCGCGTGTATCTGATTCGGGACGGAACCGTTCAACCGCTGACCTGTGATCATTCACTGGTCTCCGAGCAAGTCCGCTTCGGCCTGTTGAGCCAGGAAGAGGCTCGGCAGGCCTCTCACAAGCATGTGCTGACCAGAGCGGTCGGGATTGCGGCCACGGTAGATGTCGAATTGGCGGAGGTTCCTCTCCTGAGCGGCGATCTCCTTCTTCTCTGTTCGGATGGACTGAGCGGCGTGACGCCGGCGCAGATGCTGAGTTTGACACAAACCTATTCCGATCCTCAGGATCTGTCGAATGCGCTCATTGCCTTGTCCAATGCTGCGGGAGGTGACGACAACATTACGGCGGTCGTCGTCACGCTCACGAAGTCAAAATCCGGCGTCTGGGCCCGTCTACAGAGCCGATTGTTCAACGACTGAATGCCGCCGCAAGCAGAGGAGGTCTACCATGCCGCATGCCGGTGCCACGTGTCCTCGCCTGATCGTAAAATCCCCTCATGGCGTGACGAAGGAAATCGATATCGGCAAGCCGTCGTTCACCATCGGCCGAAAGCCCGACAATGATCTGTGTCTGGAGGACCCGGCCGTATCTGGACACCATGCCAGAATCGTCAAGATCCAGGAGGTCTTGTTTCTCGAGGACTTGGCCAGCACCAACGGAACTCTCCTCAACGACCGCAAAGTGGACCGCAAGCAACTTCAGGACGCCGACATCATCAAGATTGGACTCTATCGAATCATCTACAGGCACGACGCCGCGGCAGAACTCCCCCCCCCATCGTCCACACCATCCGGAACGGACAAGACAATCGTATTTTCAGGCCCGGTGGGGCCTGACCGTTCCCAGGAATCCCAATCTATCGGTACCATTCGGGTATTGTCCGGCAAGACCGACCACCCGGAATATCTGCTCAGCAAGCAACTTTCGATAATCGGTGCTCAAGAAGAGGCAACGATCCGGCTCACGGCATGGTTCGCTCCCAAGATCGCGGCAATCATCGGACGGCGCGCAAACGGGTATATCATCACCATGGCGGAAGGCGGGAAGCAAATTTTCGTCAATGACAAAGCGGTGAAGGGACAGGCATCATTGGCGGATGGAGACGTCATCGGAGTGGCCGGCGTCAAGATGTATTTCTCCATGAAGAAGGCCGCCTAAGAACGCTTTTAGTTCATCAGACGCCCCCTCTTGGGCAATGACTGAAAACAGGGATCTGATACTTCCTGCGCACGATCCTCGAGACACTGTAAGATTGATCCTCTTCCCGGTTCCACACCCGAGCAGAATCGCCGCACATCTTCCTCACAAGCTGCCCTGACTTGGTGCAGGCTCGCTTTCATGCGAACGAGATGCTCGCGTGCCCGCTGCCGGCAAGGAATCGAGAGCTGTCCCAATTTTCCCTGAAGGCATCGGCGTCGTTCTTCGAAAGAGCCTTCGGGGCAAGCCGACTTGATTTCCGCTTCGCATCTGATCTCAATGTTCAGCGGCACCACCGCGCCGGAATGGCCGGCCCGCTCGACAGCAGGAGGAATCGGGAGAGGATCCGGAGGCGGCAATGCGGCCAGGGATGACTCTTCAGGAGTGGGCGGTGTATTCGCGATCAACGCACCGGCAGCCGGCACGCTGGGGCGGCTCGGTAGCGGCATAGGTTGTGCCAAGCTGATCGAATCATGGTCGTCGTGAGGCAGCAGTAGGATCACCGTCCCCCACACGCCACCGAGGATTAATAAAGTGAAGACACCGACCAACACTAGAGCCGCAATTCGTGGTAGCCGCACCGGCCGAGTCCTTTACCCTTATTCCAAAGAAGTTGTCAGAAAAGGATACGTCAAGGTCGGTAAAAAATCGAGAATGCTCACGAATTTTGCACGTGGCTCAGCGGAATGGAGCTAGAAAATCTCAGTCGGGGCAGAAGCCATCCACATACAGAAAATGGGTGAACGTTGGTCAATTGTCCGGAGTTTCAACAATATGATTCTCGAAGCGGGTACAGCCCTCGGCCAACAGGCGGTTCGTCACCATTTCGCCGGGCCATTCGATCGGCAGGTCCGCCGTAAAGACCCAGACATCCGGCGACGTCCAGATCGGACCATGGTCTTCTGGCAGTTCGGGATCAAAAAGATCCGTCCAGACCGGCATATACACTCCGTTCCCGCATTGGGTATGGAGGTGTACAATCGTCTTTGCGCGCACCATCGGTTCCAGATCCCGCCAGACTGCGGCCGTTTCATCGGCCAACCGGTGCAGTCGCACCGCATTCTGCGCGTCGAACAGCGCATAAGACGCATAGACCGGAGCTTCCAGCATATCGGGGGCCAAGGCTAACTCCGCACATTGTTCGACCAGTCCTTCCAAAAGAGCACGGCGATGGCCGTCGTCCATCGACTCAGGCAAGGCCGGATCGGGGATCCCGATCAACTGGAACAACAGAAACGCCGTATTCTCTACCGGGGTATAAAGGCGGGCCGCGATGGGAGGAGTCCGCTGATGATCCGCGACACTTGTGAGATGCTCGTTTAAAGCCTGAAGCGTCAAGACTTCCAAGGTCGCGTCGGTCAGCAACCGCGGCTCGACCCGCACCACCGTGCCGGCCGGTACTTGAAGATGCCGATGGAGAAGATCCGCGGTCGCCACCGGATCAATCTTCAGACCAAGCGGATGCGTCAAGTTGGCCTGAAGCGGAAGTTCGAGGGCCGCCATGACGGCATAGACCGGCTTTTCGTCCACCGGTCCCTCCATCATTACGGAGCAGGCGGCCTCAGCCACAAGATCAAACAGCCATTCCGCCATTTCTTCGTCGAGCGCGGCGAGCACCGTCAAGAGGTCTTGCTCCCGCCCTTGCTCGATAAATGCTTGCAAGGTATCGATGGCGGCATCGGTGTCTCCGTGATCATGCCGGCGCGCGTTGATCAGATGAATGAGATCGCGGGTCAGTGGGTCAGGCCGCGCCCAAGTTAACATCGACATCCTCCTGAATCGGCAACGCGAACATCTTCGCCGCGCACACGCCGCTTGTCCTCATGTTGCCAAAGTTTCCGGACACTGGCAAGCAGCAACATGCTTGCGGAATTCTTTGGTGAACCGATCTTCCTCTTCTTACTCTCCAATGATCTTGACCAACACCCGCTTGCGGCGTCGGCCGTCGAACTCCGCGTAGAAAATCTGTTCCCACGGCCCGAAATCAAGCCTTCCGTCGGTAATGGCCACCAGAACTTCGCGCCCCATGATCTGCCGCTTGATATGTGCATCGCCGTTGTCTTCGCCGGTTTCATTATGCCGATAAGCCGCATTCTGCGGAGCAAGCTTATCCAAGAACACGTCATAGTCGCTCAGCAATCCCGGCTCGTCGTCATTGATGTATACACTGGCCGTGATATGCATCGCGTTGACCAGCGCGAATCCATCCCGGATGCGACTTTTCTGAACGGCGGCCTGAACCTGCGGAGTGATATTGATATAAGCGCGTCGGGTGGCGGTCTCGAACCACAATTCTTCCCGATATGACTTCATGGCACCGTCCGCGCGTTCGTTCTGCGATTCTGCATCGAGCTTGTTCGAAGATGCAAGCCCCCGAAGATTCTTCTTTGC
>DASSBQ010000097.1:0-6599 GCA_035698625.1 Nitrospiraceae bacterium | reverse complement strand
TTGACCAGGAAGGGCGGCCTTATCTCGTGCGTGACGGCAACGTTTCCTCTTCATATTCAGAGAACAATCTCCGCGCTTCCGGATGCAGCAGATGCGGTTGTCCGTGGGGAATGCCCGGCGTCCTGAAGAGCGGGGTCAGTTTTCCGTTGGGATGCAAATAGCCGGCTCGGAGCGGCACCGATCGCCGCGCGTGCCGAACCAGATGGCAGGGCGTCGAGCGGATCGAACTCAGCCAATCGGCAATGTCTTGCGGGTTTCCGATCGAGGCCGAGAGCAGAAGCAAACGGGCCTGACTGGGACAGAAAATCAAGGTTTCCTCCCATACGACTCCTCGCTCCGGATCGGCCAGATATTGCGATTCATCCAGAATGACCAATCCCATCGTATCCAATCGGAGATCGATCTCGCCGCCGGCCGCGTCGTACAGAAGGTTGCGCAGGATTTCGGTCGTCATGATCAAAAGCGGGGCTTGGGCGTTCTCGCGCCGGTCGCCGGTCAGAATGCCGACCCGATCCGTCCCGAACAATTTTGAAAATTCCGTATACTTGGTGTTCGACAGCGCCTTGAGCGGCGAGGTGTAAATGACGGTGCGATTCTCGTCCATCGCCCGTCGCGCCGCTTCGATGGCGACATAAGTCTTCCCGCTCCCCGTCGGGACGCTCACGATGACATCGGTGTCCGCGAGGCAGGCCAACGCTTCGGTCTGCCAGGCATCCGCTACAAAGGGCTGTGCGGGCGGCACGCCGAGACCTTCCAGCCAGGCATGAAGCGAGACCGGTGGACTGTGATGCTCGGGCTCCGTTGGTTTCTCTCGACGGTCTGTTTCGGTCCGAGGGGCATGCGGGCGCTGATCGGGTCTTCGCGTGGGATCGGAGAGTCCTGCCTGCCGATGCTGGCGGTCTTGGATAAGCGTGGCGAGGTCTGATTCCAGCCCCGCACGGTTGTGATTGGAATGCCTCAGCAGGAAATCGATCAGCCGTCGTTTTCCAGCCCGAAAATGCCGAGGGACACGTCCCCGCGCCAGCCGGTGCAACAGGGAGACGGGCTGTTGAGCCAGCAAACGTTCAAGTTCGTCGGTTGTCATCGCCCTTCGGTACTCCTGTCCTCATCGTTCGTGTTGTTAGCCGACTCATCATCTGACGCCGATCCCCTTCATAATTCGTGGTTCATCATTCAAAATGTTAAGGCAGCTCTTCCAACACACCTCTCCGCATGGCGTCCGTGGCTCGTTGGGCCGTCTCCGCCAATGACGGATGGGTGGCTCTCAGAGATTGCAATTGAGACAGGAATTCGAGCGTGCGCGCAAACAAGCGGTACATATCTCCCTCCGCCATCGAGGTCACGCGCGCGAGACCGATCCAGGTCAGCGTAGGATCGTTCACCCACCGCTCGGTCAGGCACGCCACGTCGGCGCGCAGCAGCGGAGGTTCCTCGTGAGGCGCCAGTGATTCGGCAAGCTTTCGGACCTGAAACAGCAGAGTCAACAATCCGGCGCTCCCACGGGGAAAAGAGCCCGGGCGATCGTCGTCATGAGCGATGCTGGCCATAACACCCGCCAACAATGCCGGATCCGCCCCCGCGAATGCCTCGGCGCGGATCAATTCCGTGATGAGCAGTGAATGATCGATCCTGATGAGCCGGGCCCAATCACCGTCTTCCGTCAAATGCGCGGTGGGCGTGAGATACCCGAATTGCTGCAACACCTCCATCCGTTCTTGAAACCGATGCCAAATGCTCGTGTGTAATGCCTGAATGGCTTTCGTGTGACGCTGAATATCTTGCCTGGTACGCTGCGCCACGGCGTAGTCTTTTTGGCAGGCATATCGCGACGGACAGGTGGGGCAGGGAAAATCCCCCAGAGTCTGGACGATCGATCCGTCGATGGCATCCTCTGATTCCTCCGACGTAATGATTGGAAGCAGAGGCAGGCGAGGCCCGAGGTCGGAGAGTTGTTGGAGAAGCCGGCCCAGGCTCTCCTGCGTGCACCAGGGGTAGGTTGGAGATTCCACGCACTCGAAGGTCCGATCGAAAATGGAGACGACATGGGTGGCCGGGCATTCTGTAATACCGCCGCCGGGCCGGAGCAAGGTCACCATCGGGCTTCGCTGTCCCTTGCTCCTGTATTGCCGGAGCACGATGCCGCGGCCTTTGGAGAGACCTACGACCCGGCCCGGGGTGAGAAAATGCAATTGCGCGGCCAAAGCCGGCGATTCGGGCGCCCTTGCATGGCTCCGGTGAGGTTTATGCTTGCGGGCATGATCGAACACCTGCCACTGCGTGATCCAATCGGAACAGACTCGGGGCCCGTAGGGTTCCATCTCTTTGCGCAGACCATCAAGCTTTTGCTCGAGGACTTCGGCGCGCCGATTCAACTGGAATTGCGCGAAGCTCTTGGCAAGGATCGATTGGATTTGTTCCAAGGGATGCGCTTTGAGCAGGTTCAGCACCATCGGATAGGTGATGACAAATTGGCTGTCGATCGGTTCCGGCTGTCCCGTGAGCCCTTTGGCGATCGCCATCAAATCGATATAGGGCGACGGCGTCACGACGGCAAAACCCACCAAGTCTTTGCCGCGCCGGCCGGCGCGGCCGGCGAGTTGTTGGATCTCGCTGACCGTCAGATCGGTAAAGTCGCGGGCCTTCCGAATGCTCGATTGGGTCACCACCACGGTGCGGGCCGGAAAATCCACGCCGGCTGCCAACGTCGTGGTCGCGAACACCGCGTCCAGGCATCCGTGCCGCATGAGCTCTTCTACGGCGATCTTCCAGGAAGGAAGATGGCCGGCATGGTGGGCGGCGACTCCGATCCGCTGAACGGTGGAAATGAGAGGATGTTCCCCGATGCTGGGAAATTGCTCAATGACATGCGCCAACACCTCGGCGATGCGTTGCTGGCGGGCGCCCGGCAGCACGACCTGGCTATGTTCGAAGGCCTGCATGGCCTCATCGCAGGCGCGCCGGGACGTCAGAAACACGATGGCGGGAGTCAGATGTTTGTTCCGAAGCGTGGCGATCAGATCAACCGGATGAATGGACGGAGGCATCGAGCTTCATACCCTTTGAGATGACCACGAGACCGGAGTCGGTCACTTTGAAGCGTTGGCGATCTGCGGCGGAGTCATACCCGATTTCAGTTTTTGGGGGAATCACGACATCTTTATCAATGATGGCGCGCCTCACCCTGGCGCGATCGCCGATCACGACATTTTCCATGACCACCGATTCCCGCACGTCGGCATGATCATGAACGATGACGTCCGGAGAGAGCACCGAATTCTGCACCCGTCCTCCCGAGATAATACAGCCGCCGCAGACAACGGAGTCGAGGGCGACTCCCATTCGGCCTCCCTGATAGTCCTGAGCGAACACAAATTTGGCCGGAGGGAACTGGCCTTGGTATGTGCGGATGGGCCACTCCTGATCGTAGAGATTGAACAGGGGGTCCACGGCGACGAGGTCCATGTTGGCTTCCCAATACGCATCCAGCGTGCCGATGTCGCGCCAGTATTTGACGGCCTTCTTGTTCTCGTCCTGGAACTTGAAGGCGTACACCTTTTGCTCGTCGATCATGCGAGGAATGATATTCCTGCCGAAATCATGCTTGCCGCCTTCCTTGGCGTCCCGGATCAGTTGCTCGCGCACGGATTCCGTGCGGAACAGATAGATACCCATCGAGACGAAGGCTTGCGTCGGATCACCGGGCATGGGGCTGGGATTCGCCGGCTTCTCATCAAAGCGCAGAATCCGGCAATCTTCATCCACGCTGATGACACCGAACCGGCTCGCATCTTCGAGCGGAGTCTCGATGGCGCCCACCACGACATCAGCCTGCTTCGAGAGCAGGAAATGGTACATGTCGGCATAGTTCATTTTATAAATGTGATCGCCGGCCAGGATGAGCAGAAAGTCCGGCTTGTCCTGATCCAGGAGGAACAGGTTCTGATAAACCGCGTCGGCGGTGCCCTTGTACCAATCCTCGCTGATGCGCTGTTGCGGCGGGATCGACGCCATGTATTCGCCGAGTTCCGGATTCAAGATATTCCAGCCCCGCCGGATATGACGGTCCAGTGAATGCGATTTGTATTGGATGAGAACGGCGATTTGCCGCAGACCGGAGTTCAGGCAATTACTGAGCGTGAAATCGATGATGCGATACTTGCCTCCGAAGGGAACGGCCGGCTTGGCCCGCTGTTCGGTGAGGGGATAGAGCCGTTCCCCTTTGCCGCCTGCGAGGACCATGGTGAAAATCTTATTCACCGCGGGATTGTAACAGGACCACAGGCAAATAGAAAGGAACAGGAAACGTTGACTTCGCCGCCGACGGAGTGAATACTATGCCCATGTGCGCGCTCCGGAAATCAGGTCACGGCGCACTGCGACAAGGAGCATCTATGAGACGTCAAGCCGTGGTTCGGTCCGTAGTGAAAGGCGCAGGAAACGCCAACCCTATGAAAGACATCATCTGGAGGCTTGAACGCTTGGAACGCCAGGTGCAAAAGCTCTCCGAACTCGTGCGGGATCACGCGGAGGATAACGATCGGCTGGTGCGGATCGTCGCCGAGGATCGTGATGTGATTCGACGCTCGCTGCTGCGCAAGCACGAGCATAAGGTCCGCGTGCGTCGGCATTTGCGCGATGTGAGTTGGAAGAACGGCGGCTAGAAAAGTGATGGGGTCATCTCACGTATCCGTCTGCGTTTGATGCCGGAGTCATCTTTTACCGATTCTCCTCACCCTCCAGGCGAACCCTCCGGTCGGTACAGCGTTGAAGCAGAGCATCTGGTGAAGCGCTACGGCGCTGTCCTCGCCGTCGACGACGTCAGCCTGCGCATTCGTCAAGGGGAGTTTTTTTCCCTGTTGGGACCAAGCGGCGCCGGGAAGACCTCAGTCCTGCGCATGCTCGCTGGTTTTGAAACCCCCGATACAGGCTCTCTGAGAATAGAAAATCAATCGATGGCCGGCGTGCCGGCGCACCGGCGTCCGGTTAACTTGGTCTTTCAGTCGTACGCCCTGTTTCCGCACCTCCGCGTCGGCGACAATATTTCCTTCGGCCTCGAAATGAAGCGCGTTCCCCGCCATGAAATCCGCGAGCGGGTCCGGGATATCCTCGCGATGGTGAAGCTGCCTGGAACAGAGAACCGGTGGCCCCACCAATTATCCGGCGGTGAACAGCAGCGGGTCGCGCTCGCCCGCGCGCTGGTGAATCGTCCCGCCGTTCTGCTGCTTGACGAGCCGCTCTCGGCGCTCGATCAACAGCTTCGCCATGCCATGCAGGTGGAATTGAAGTCGATTCAAGAGTTGGTGGGCGTCACGTTCGTCTGTGTCACCCACCATCAACAGGAAGCGCTTGCCATGTCGGATCGGATCGGGGTGATGCAGCAAGGCTGTTTAACGCAAGTGGGTGCGCCCCGTACAGTCTATGAAGAGCCGGCGAGTCTGTCCGTTGCCCGCTTCATCGGCGAGTCTAACGAACTTTCCGGGCAATTTCAGGCGATGGACGGAGAATACGGGATGCTGATGCCGTCGCTGGTACGATCGTCCGGCATCCGAGCCCGTTGCCGCCGGGGGACTCTGACGTCTCTGAAGAACGCCGTCCTCTCGCTTCGTCCCGAGCATCTCCGACTTTTCCACGACCACATCCATGCCGGCTGCGACAACCGGGTGCCGGGCCGTATCGAGAAGGCCCTGTACGGCGGTCATGAGACGCGTTATATGGTTCGGGTGGGTGACGAAACGCCCTGGAAAGTCGTGACAGCCCGCGGCGAAGACAAACCGTTCGTCCCGGGCGAACAGGTATATGTCGGTTGGCATGCCGACGAAGGAATGATCTTTCCCGAGTGAAGACAGCGGTCCCCCCTTCACAACCGGCGCCGTCGTTGCCGGGATACTCCGGATGGCTCTTGGCGCCGGCTATTCTTTGGATGGGCTGCCTGTTTCTGGTTCCCCTTCTGATTGTCGTGCTCGTCAGTTTCGCGACGCGCGGCACCTACGGCGGGGTAATCTGGCGGTTCACGCTGGCCAATTATGGCGAATTGTTCCATCCCCTCTATGCGCAGATTCTCGGCCAGTCGCTGATCTATGCCGCCGTGACGACACTGCTCTGCCTGGTGATCGGATTTCCCTTTGCCTATTTCATCGCCAAAGCTCCCCGGCATCGCCAATCAATCTGGCTTCTGCTCATTCTCGTGCCGTTCTGGACAAATTTTCTTGTCCGCACGTACGCGTGGATGTTTCTCCTGCGCGCCGAAGGGTTGATCAACGGGTGGCTTCTGCACGCGGGCCTGATTCACGAACCGTTACAGATGCTGTACCAGCCCGTCGCGGTGCTCATAGGCCTGGTCTACGGCTATCTGCCGTTTATGGTCTTGCCGCTCTACGTCGCCTGCGAGCGCCTTGATCCGACGCTAGTCGAAGCCGCGCGCGACCTTTATGCGGGAAGAACGGCGATCTTCCGCCGGGTCATCTGGCCCCTTGCGAAGCCGGGGGTCGTGGCGGGCTCGCTCCTCGTGTTCATTCCGACGGTCGGGGCTTTCATTACGCCCGATTTACTGGGAGGCGCCCGCACGATGATGATCGGGAACCTGATCCAGCATGAATATC